>NZ_JBFTMA010000017.1:0-18360 GCF_056396725.1 Bacillus sp. 05T31 | reverse complement strand
ACCCCTAATACTAGGGTAGAACTAACACATAGTTATAAACTGTATAGAATCCCCTATTGTATGTTGTTTTCTTTTTTTATTATTATTCTGGTACGTGAAATTATAATGATTTTGTTTATTTTTTTGTCACTTGTAAAAATTAATATAGCATTCTATATAGATTATATGGTAATATATAAGTAGAAAATTTGTTACCATTGTTTATACTCTATTGTACGTAGCGTGAAGGACAAACCTTACGCCCAGTTAACTCGGGCGAGGTTTGTCCTTTTTTTTATTTTAAGGAGGAATTTACTATGAAAAAAATGTATAAAATCGGAGCAGTTGTAACCACCCTATTCGTTGTTTGTATCACGGTCTTCACTTTAACAAAAAATGAATCCGTCAAAACAGAAACTGTAACACCAGAAAAAGCAATTGTATCTGCTGTAGATGCAGAAAGAGCACCAAAAAATATAAAAGATATTTCAAAAGAAGAATTAAAGCAAAAAATAGAGTCTCAGGACGAGTTCATTGCCTATTACTATCAACCAGCGTGTCAATATTGTAAAAAAGCTGCCCCAGATATCAATAGCATGTCGCAGAAACATGATAGAACTATTTACCGTATTGATATCTCTACACCAGAAAATCAAAGTGCATTCCAAGATTTTAATATTCCTGGTACTCCTGTAGTTGTGGCTTATAACAAAGGACAAGAGGCTGAACGCCTTGAAGGAGCAGTGTCAGCTGCGACATACGATGGATTCTTTGCAAGACGTAATTCGAGCGCTAGCTAATATAGTGCTCGTTTTTCTTTTTTGAGAAAGGAGAATTTAGATGCAACAAAAAGTTCGTATTCATTCGTTAGACATGATAAGAGGTATAGCCATACTATGTATCTTATTTGCTAATCTACCTACTATGACAGGACTAGATYCCTTTAATCAAGCAGGTTACTCCGGTATAGATAAAGTAGTTCGTTTTCTAGTAGATTTACTGATATCATCAAAGTTTTATACCATTTTTGCATTCTTATTCGGCGTGGGATTTTATATCTTTATGAGAAATACAGAAAAAAAGGGGTATCCCATATATAAACTATTTAGTCGTAGGTTATGTATTCTATTACTATTTGGTGTAATTCACTTTATCTTTCTGTGGTATGGAGATATTTTACATGCATATGCTATAGCAGGTTTTGTTCTATTGTTCTTTTATAAGCGGTCTACTAAGCTTATTTTTATAACAGGTTTTAGTTTTTTACTAGTTAGTTATACTCTACATGTTATTTTATTTTTACATGCAAGCCCTTCTATTCCTGAAGAGATACCAAAATACTATCAATATATGTTTACAGGCAACACTACTAATCACACAGTGAATCTATTTTTAAATTATTTACATCAAGTAAAAGCTCGTTTGTTCTTTCTTATGACACAGGAATTTCAGCAACTTCTAATAGGGATCCCGGAATATATTGGGTTATTTTTAATAGGTTTATGGGCTGGAAAGAAGAATATTTTTAGACGCGTATCGGAACTCAGAGGGAAAATTCAAATTTTACAGTGGAGTTCGCTATTCCTATCATGTCTGCTCTCCCTCCCTATYATCTATTATTTTATAGAAACWGATRTYTATTACKCTAGCCATATCCARTTATGGATTCTATTCGGAGGAAAATCCCTCGCTATATTCTACATATGTTTTCTTCTTTTAATATGCGAGAATGAAAAATATGTAGGGTGGCTACAACCTTTTATGTCTGTTGGTAACTTTGCTTTAACTAACTATATTAGCCAAAGTATACTCACGCTAATGATTCTCTCAGCGTGCTTCCAGGATATTTCACAATTAACATACTGGCAGCTATGTATCTTTGGGATTCTTATTTGTATCGTACAATGTATATTCAGTACACTATGGAGTAAGTATTTCCGATATGGACCTATCGAATGGCTATGGAGAAAATGGATTTATAAATGGGGTACCGCCAGTATTTCGGAAAAAAACCATGCTAAGAGCATTCAAGATTTTATACAGTTTTTCGGCTAATCCAATAACAAACGAGAACCCTAAAACCCACGCCAGGATAGGAATGTATAAAATGATGCATAGAATAATACAAAAAGAAAACGCACAAACCCAATTGTATCAAAGGTTTGTGCGTTTTCTTTGCTACCGATAATGAGACGTTATGTTAACTACACATGAATCTTTATTCATAAGTCAAAATAAAAGGTATCTGAATCCAGATACCTTTTATTATTCAGAATCCTCTATATTTTTTGGCACATAATTTATTCTGCTAAAGACATTATACCTATTGCATGTGAACCTGACTAAATCATGATCTTCATCAGGTTATTTCTGCATTCTGGCTCTTGTTAAATCAAAGTAATCTAATTAAAAATAAAAATATTTTATACTTTTATATAAGTTTACTTTACTTTTTGTAAAAAATTAGTTTATAATTTAATTCAAGAGGTGATGGTCATGAAGAAAGATTTTGGTGATTCGATATCAAATAAGGTTTATGAATATCGTGTACTTGCCAGAATGTCTCAGCAAGAATTAGCAGAAAAAGTCGGAGTTTCCAAACAAACCATCTTCGTAATGGAAAAAGGAAATTATATTCCAACTCTGCTGTTAGCTTTTCGAATTGCCGAATTTTTTAATGTTGATGTAAACGATATTTTTACTTATCTGAAAGGAAATGATAAAAATGGAAATTAAGTCGATCTCAGATATCCCTAATGCAATTTTTTACCCTTTAAAGTCCTGGGCTGAACAATCTACAGGAAATTGGAATAATCTCGTTGGAGTTGGTTTTTTACTGCTCATGGGTAGTTTGATTTTTGCTTATGTATTTTATAAGAAGATTGGAAAAGACGACGAACGAACAAATACAATCTTTTTGAAAAGCAGTTGCTTTATGCTGTCTGCAATTATGCTATGTGACATAATTTTTCCAAAAGACTACATGTGGAACATTTTTTTCTTGTTCAAATATGCGCTAGCAATTTTAGCTGCTGGAATTTACATGGCTATCCAATATAAAAAGGATTTTTTATAAGAAAAGGTCAATTATTCTTGAATGTGAGTGCATTGATAACCTCTCTTTTTACTAGGTCATTTCCTTTCTTTGGTACGTAGAAAAAATTAATTCACTTCCAATAACACTAATTATGTAAACGAGCTGTCTATATGGGCAGCTCATTGTATTTTTTGCTTAGCGTGAGTTTATTCAAAAATGCTAGCGATACCCCTAAATAAAAAGACGTGCTGTTTTATCCAACATGTCTTTTTATTTACTCCTATTTAGATTATTTGCAACATCAGTACACTGAAGTTCATCACTGCGTGAACAATATAAGAAACTAATAATTGATTTGAACGTTTATATACGAAGGCTAATACAACCCCAATACAGAAATACCCAAAGATAAATGGGAAATCAAAATGCATAATTGCAAAGAACAATGCACTGATTACGATACTCCCTGTTTCTTTAAACTTCTTCATTAAAATATTCATGGTTGCATATCGAAATACCAATTCCTCTACTAATGGGGCAAGAATTACAATTGATACAATCGCAATTGGTGATATCACTGCAGCTGCGACTGTGCTAGATGTATTTTCTGATTGCGTAGATAACTGGAATAAACTTTTATCTAAAAAGCTACCAATCATCTGTGCAAGAAAAACGAATACGATTCCAGCAAGAATCCACCCCCATGTGGCTTTCGATAATTTGATTGATAGCCTAGGTTCTTTAATCCATTCTTTCTTATATACAAGAAATATGATTCCTAGTGTAAGCAGAAACCCTATTAACTCCCAATGTACAAGGATCTCTTGAATCGCTTGTTGCTGATTCCTCTGAATATCATACCAACCTGTCTTAGCCAGTAATTGTACTCCTATAATTCCTACAAATTGAGTCATAACAAAGTAAATAAGAATGACATAACCTGATTTGTATATATTACTATTATTCATATTCTTGGATTCATCCTTTACCTTTTTCTCTAAAATAGCGTTTTTGTTAAAAATCTTTTCACCTTTAAAATAGACAAGCATATGTTATTGTATGGAGACTCTCCACTCATAAGATTCTTACCTTTCAAAGAGCATGCATATATGTGTGCTCTTTTCATTTGTTATCGTTGCGATAGGTAAGACTTTGAAGTTATCTCCATCTTTTCCCCCGCTTAGCACTGTACGTGCGACTTTCATCGCATACAGCGCCCCATCTTATTCTTTTATGCTAAAGTAACTAGATTACAAACCTTACGAAGCACATAAGAGTTATAGTCCTGTACCGTTTTTCCTGATGGGCTCTTTTGGATTGTTTTAATCCTTGTTTTTGCTTTTTCAAGGATGTCCTTTTTCTTTTTCTCGCTTACATGTGTGTTTGCCACATATCTTTTGCCCTTCTTAACAGATTTGATAGAGAATCCTAGAAAATCTGAAGATTTTCTTTTTAGGTTAGTTATAGTTGATTTTTCATTAGATATGTTAAGGTTTAATTGATTCTCGAGATAACCTTCCACTGCATGGAATATTTTAGTTGCAGATTTGTGATTGTTTGTAAATATTTTAAAATCATCCGCATACCTAACTATATACATTCTCTTCAATTTTGTTTTTGATAAATGATAGTTTTTATTTGATAGTGTATATTGTTTTCTTGTTTTGATATTTTCCCACTGACTAGATACCCACCAATCTAGGTCATTCAATACAACGTTACTTAGTAATGGGCTTAGTATTCCTCCTTGCGGAGTTCCTTTTGTAGGAATGCCTTTTCCTTTGATTGGTGCTTTTAACATTTTCGAGATGATTGTCAGTACTCTTCTATCAGCTATACCTATGTTATATAGTTGTTTTAGTAATTTGGAGTGGTTTACGTTATCAAAGAAACCTTGTATATCAATGTCAACTACGTGACCATATCCCCCACGATTCATCAAGAATTGACACCTAGCCATCGCATGATGCGTTGACCTATTGGGTCTAAATCCATATGAATGCTTGTAGAATTTAGCTTCGCATATTGGCTCTAGAACTTGCTTGAACATTTGTTGAATCAATCTATCTCTCATCGTAGGTATTCCTAATGGGCGTTTTTTCCCATTTGGTTTAGGTATTTCTACCCTACGTACCGTATTAGGTTTGTAGTCTACAAGAGCTTTTCTTATGTTATGAACAAAAGAATCTACATCTTTCATTTTATAGTAGTCGATTGTAATACCATCTGTTCCTTCGGTTTTAGAACCAGTGTTAGCCTTTATATTTCTATATGCCAGTAGAATATTTTCTTTTGATATGATGTGCTTGTATAAATTTAAACCTTTAGTAGCATTATTTTCGCTACGTTGATATAAGTCATCTAACACTTTTTGCATATCGTAATATTCTGCATGTCGTAGTGTTGTACTCACCGATGTATTAATTCCCCTTTCTTACGAAAAGTCCCATCATCTTACTCGATCCTGTGAGTTACATCTAGTTAATTTAGTTTTCAAAGAACAAGACTAGGGACTATCCCTCYACATTYRTTACATGTTTCGTCGGTACTRTGTCCCYACCTTCACRAGAATRAAGCAATTTCGGTTCGTTAGAACCTTATATGCACCTGTCTGCTAGTAGGCGTTGATGACAGTTTCTCGCTTACCACGTTCCGATTAACTTAGCTATACATATATCCTTAGGTGCTTGCTGTAAGCCTGTTATCTTTACATCCTCATCGTTGGACGTTCCGAATTTCATATTATTTACTCTTACTTTTCGRTAGATAACGTCGTCATTGACGACATACACATTTCTRATGTATTAAWAGTTTAGACCCGTACATTCGCAAGTTTGYCAGTCCATTTGGACATTCTCACCATAGATATTTTGTAGCATCCCGACCTATCCATYACCATATGATTTCTCACTTAGGYTTTGTTCAGCCGACTTCACCTAGCTTCATACAATTTRTGACTACTATCACGCCTTGCATGTAGGAGTATCAGATAAGTAGTTTCAGCTCAACCTGACGGCTTTCATTCCTACTTTCAGTCAATCAGTTGTTGTTATCAAATTGATAACCCTCCTATTTCGTGTTTACACATTTATAAGGAAACGTGTCGCGCAAATAACTATTTTGTTTAAATAACACTTACCGATAACTCAAAATCGGCACTCACATTACTCTTTGTTCTGATATACCCTTTAATACAACTGCTTTTCCAATTATTAAAACGTCCCAACCAATCCGAATCATCTTCTATTTTTCTGTACTCATAAACTTCGAAATACTCAACACAACTTAAATCGTATTCATAATCAACTATCCATTGTTTAATCACATCAGATGGATCATCTGTTATCGCTGCTTCGCCTTCTTGTTTATCAATAACTAAGTAAATATATTTATCAAATGGATTTGTAAAATACTCATTTAAACAACGTAATGCATCACGAACATTTTCAAATGAATCGTACTCTTTCATTCCTTATTCCCCTTTTCGAATAATCTTTTTTGTATTACACATACTACTTGTGAGCCGACTTCCCACCGGCGGCATTCTCTCAAATCGGTGAGTGCTCCTTCAATCCGTACAAGAACGTAGCAGGTGCCTTAATCGGTTCCCTGCCGTTTTTGCGTATAATTGTAAAGATTCTTGTACACAAATAACGCTTTTATATGAAAAGCGTACACAGTTTTGACACATCAGCCACCGCAATTACTTGAAAATTCGTGATAATATTAATTCGTCGAATCCGCCAAATTTCGACATTGTACGACAAAAATATCTCTCCTAAAAAGTCCCTGTCCCCGCAGGGATTTTCTCTTTTATTTATTACTTTTGGTTATACTGAATCCCTATCCTGAATGAAATTTAAATTGTATATTATTAAAACCTTTCGAATTATTATCTTTATATAAAAATTATATGATTTATAATCCGAAATATTCTTTTCCTATTAATCTCACGCTGCCTGCAGGTGCTTTAAACCTATTTCTAACGCACCCGTTCCACCAAACCCTTGATTAAATAAAAGCGGGACATCATACTTCTTTGCGTATTCCTTTGCTACATCAATAGAAACATGGCCACATGCACCTTTCTGCACGACAATGACATCACATTTTTTAATGACACTACGAAAAGTCTTCTTTACGCCACCATGATTCTTTCCGTCATGAAAAATCACCTGACAATCTCTTTTTTTCGCTAGTTTTTCTAACGTCCTACCATTTGATCCACCTAATACTAGAATTGTATTCATTCCCACTCACTCTCCTTATTTTTCTTTTTTGTGTATGTACTTGGTGTTGTTAACAATACAAGCGTACAAACTACAATATTCATGAATATTAAACCTACTATTAATACAATTGCGAAAATAGGTAACAACAGCATAAAAATAAAAGCACTTACAACCAAGCATACAAAGATGAACCCATTACTCATATCTTCATAACCGTCTAACCCTTGCACTATATTTAAACTATGCATCCAAACCGTGATAGCATCCCAATGTTCTACTAATAGATATCCTCCACCCAAAAACAAAGCCCATCCGAATAATGTCCCTAAAAATCCTGATCCCCTTCCAGAAGAATATCCCGCAAAAAAGTTTGCTGCTGTTCCAAATAACATTCTCATTTTTTCTTTCCTCCATATCTATTTCAAATCAGTTATATATATAGATTTTATTTAGCTATGGTTTTATTATATCAGAAAATTATGAATATTAAATAAATATTTTTAGGGTACTCTTTATTTTTTTAGAAAGGGTTGTGTTTTTTCTTCCACAACCCTCATTTTCTATTTAATCCACTGGTGCTTCTTCTTGCCCGTGCGGAATTTGTTCAATTGGTGTTACAATTTGTGCATATTGATTGACTTGCACTTTAAATTGACGTGGTTCAAGGAAATTCACTTGTTGAATTTGAACTTCAATGTGGTACGTATCTACTTTTTTTCCGCGTTCTATTTTTGTAATACGAGCATTATAGAATTTATCTCCATGCAGGAAATATCGCTGTACAGCTTCTGTAGCAAGCATGCGCTCATTACTTGTCATTTTCATTGGCTCAATACCAAATCCAGCCTTTGTAAACAAATATGGTACATCATAACTACTGGAAGATATTTTTCGTAGTAAGTCTTCTACTGTTTTTGTTTTCGCGATATATTCCTCTTCTTTTGTATCAAATCCCTTTGGCTTATCTCCAATCATCTCTATTTCATCTTGATTTACTTGTTCTTCCTCTTGTACTTGTGATTTCATCATGTAACGATGAATGGTATTATAGGTAGTTACACCTAGCACTAAAACTATGACCCCCAATACCACCAAGTACTTACGAGGCATATTGGACAAARTATTRATTACTTTCTTCATCTTCTCTCATCCYTTATCAGTCTATAACATTACGAATTTGAGTCATATKTTGTCCTCTTGCCGTATAGTTTAGACCTGTAATTTGTACACCCTTATCATCACCAATATGAATCATTTTCTGRTTCCCCATATAAATTGCAACGTGTCCTGGGTTTTCATAGAAGATGAGGTCTCCTGGTTGTGCATGATTGATGTCTGGTATTTGTTTACCTTGACCAACTTGAGCACCTGTCCACTCTCCAAGTTGCACACCTATACTCGTTCTAAAGACATACTGCGTAAATCCTGAGCAATCTGAAGTGCCGCCTGGTGGATTACGATCCCCTAATACATATCTCACTTTTCCTTGCCCAAGCCATTTTTTCGCTTCTGCTAGTACCTTTTGTCTTTTGTCATTCGTCATAACAGGAGAACCRCCWGATGATAATCCYGGATCATCATTTTTCTTAAAGAATTTCATYGGATCTGTTGGYTGGTCRTTAATACGAATYTGGAARTCTAAATGGACAGCGTATCCATTCATATTAAGTAAACCAGTATCTTTATTATAGTTAGAACCGCCCATCTCCCCAATGATTTGTCCTTTTGTTACCATGGTTCCTGGTGCAACTGATATTTTACTCAAGTGTAAGTAGCGAGATACAATGCCATTTCCATGGTCTACATAAACACCTAAACCACCACCATTTACATTTCCTGTTTGGTTCGTTACAATACCAACTTCCATCGACCACACAGGGTCTCCAGCTTTTCCGGCGGTCATGGCCCCAATATCTACAGCGTTATGTTGTTTTCCACCACGAACCGCATCAAACGTATCTGTAATACGCCCTGATTTCGTTGGCCATTTCCAACCTTTATCAGACACCCATTCTCCATCCCCGGACGCTACACAACCTAAATCCTTGTAAAATTTCAAAACTTTGGTAACGTACGTAAAATCCCCGTAACACGCTCCAACTTTGGTTCGGAAGTTATTAGGGTCAGAACACCCACCCGGATTTAAATGTGCCTTACTTCTTGAGAATTCAATGGCTGTTTCCTCTGAATAACCACCTTTTGCTAATGCATAGCTAATAAAACCACTCCCAAAATTATATGACTGTAAGGCGAGAGCGACGTCACCATTCGCTTGTCCTAGCACATCTTTAAATTCCTGTACTCCTGCTTCAATAGAAATATTCGGATCTGTAATACACCCCATTCGAGCATTTCCTTTTACACCTATACAAGATGGACTCAAGTCTCCATAATGTCCCTCTGATGCTTGCATCGGGTCATTTCCTGCTCCAGCTGATTCCTGCATCATTTGAGCTGCCAGAATACCAACATATTGAGCAACACCATGTTTTTCTGCCATCTCTTTAATTTTGGGAAGATAACCTGTTACTTTTTCATTGATATTAACAGGCTCTCCACCAGGACTAACAGAACCTACGCACATGCCCCCGATAAATCCACCAGTTGGGGCTAGATGTCCATACATTCCCTCTAACATCCCTGCAGCTAATATCTCACGCGCACGATCTTTTTGACTCTCACTAAATTTTGCAAGTTCCATCGCTTTCTCTAGCCCATGAGAAGAGGTTGTCACCTTTTTACTACCACTAGCATTAATCTCATCTATTTTTTTCTTAAAATCTGTATCTCCTAAAATCTTTTTTACATCTGGTCCGGAGTAACTCTCAGATTTTGTTTTTTGCATCTCCTTTTTCTTTTTTTCACAAGGACCGTTTGGTCCTGCCTCACATACCTCTTTTTCCGTATATTCTTCATATTGGATATCYAAAAAATATGAAATCGCATCATGTGGRTCTTTACCGGTGAGRTCATTATCATACCGTGCCATGTCAAAAGCAACAATCTCTTTCCAATCCACATTTAGAGCCATTGAAACTTCCATATACTTTTTTACTTGTTCTTCTGTTTTACTTTCATCTTTTGTAAACGGTACAAATGATGCTAAAATGACACACACCACAATAATCAGCGACATAATGATAGCTGCAGGTAATCCAACCGCGGCTAATATTGACCCTACAATTTTAAGTGTTGCCTTTTTTAGCAGTTTGGCAGCAGCTTTCGCTGCCGCCCTTCCTGCTTTTCCTGCCAATTTTGCCATTTTCCCSCSAGCTTGCATCCCTTTTTTCTTGATAAAGTGAGACGCTACATCTTTTAAGGGATTGCTTTTTTTCTGTTCATTTGGATCGTTTGAATTCTGACTCATAGACTTGTCACACCATACTTTCCATGCTCATCATTTCGTCTTTTTCGCTGTGCTAAACGCGGGTTTGGTGCAAATGGAATCAGATTTTGCGGGTCATGTTCTGATAAATTCAGTTGTGTCTCTGCACGTACTACTTCGTCCTGTGTATGTGTAACCAAAATTTCTTCTTTTGGTTTAATACTGCTATCTTTTACTTCACAGATTCTTTCAATTCTTTGGTTTGTTTGTAAACGTGTATCKCCTTTTCCRAATGGTGAGATACGTGAAACTGTACCTTCTGTTGTGGTAGCCACCATATAACTACGGTCTCTTTCTACGACCATTTGTACATTCTTATATCCACCYTGRTCTAAATCGGACATGTAGAAATTCCCATTGTCTACTTTATGATTCATAGTGATTGGCGGTTCGCTCATTACTGGTTTYTGTTGTATTGGTCTTGGATTTTGATTTCCTACCAATTGATTTGGATTAGTATTAATCGAGCGATTTATACTAATTTTCCCACCACTTGAATCTTGTATATATGCTGGAGAAGCTTTCATACCATTTCGGTACTGTGTCAACTGCCCGTCTGCAATATTTAAATCTTGATATACCATTTGTCCGGAACGAATGCTACTATCTCCACTACCATAACGAGATACAACTTGTGTCATCCCACTGGAATCTTTTGCTTCAATCCATGACTTATTATTCGTTGTAACTAGACGTACAGCGCCTTTGGCAACAGATTGCGTTCCTGTATGGTCTGTTGTTGTTGGTACCATTCTCTGAATCTCTTGAATTTCTTTTGCTTCAGTTTGAACTGCTTTATTGTACGGGTTATATTTACTTACCGTACGTGCAGCTGCTTGGTAAGCACCTGCGCCACCAATCACACCAGCAGCATAGCTTAATCCTTTTGTGACATTGTAATGGCGTTCTGCCGCGTTACCTCCTAATGAAGTATGAACAGCGGCTGCACTTCCACTTATCGCTTTTTGTACTGCATTCCCTCCTGCCTGCTGAACAGCACTTGACGCATTAAAGTATGCTTTTGAAACATTCTCTAGTGCATTTGTAGGCATAAAATGTTTGACACCTTCCATCACACTCATGCCAATCTTCGTACTTTGCTGTGTCATACGTCCCACAGCTGAAGTTGGGATAGACATTTTGCCAGCACTTTGTGCAATACTTGCTACACCTGCAGACGCATCTGCATACGAACGTTGAATTTCAGTAACGGAAAGATTTCCTGCACTCGCCATACTYGCTTGYGTTTGTGTAGCTGCATACACAGCTTTATTRATTGCACCACCTGCAGCAACACCGTGTGATCTAACTCCTTGAATAGAACTTGTAATCCCAGAGCTTACTTGTTGGCTCACTGTCCCAAGGGTTGCATGACTCTGTAARCCTTTCGTTAATTGCGAWGCAAAAGCATCCTTATTGATATACGACTGGGCATGTAGACYCTTACCACTCGTATCTTTTGCTTGYACTGGCATCGCTCCAGTTTGTACTGCTGCTTGCTGAGCTACTGCTTTAAATTCATTTCCTTTTTGRTTTARATGTGTCTGCCAAGCYTGCTCTTTTTGCGGTTGAGMCATGGTTGGTGACAAGTTTTTCATAAAGGTTGCTTGTTGTTCTGCCGCATATCCCTGTTTAAAGGATTCCGTAGAAGCTTGGACCAGGTTCCCAACATTACTTACTTGTTTGGCATTCTGGCTTCCATATCCACTTGTCAAACCATGTGTTTTCACGCCATTGACTGCCTTTTGAATGCCTGCAGTACTGGATACACCCATTGCATTTAAGTTTGGATTATTTTGTAACTGTTGTGATAAMTGAGAAGCRAAAGCTTYCTTATTCGCAWAKYTTGTWCCRTCTTTTTGCTGAACAATACCTGCWTGCTCYGCAGCTYTTTGTGCATGATTTTCGAACCCTTGTACTTTGTGACCTACATGCTTGTTCCATGCCGCTTCTTTTTCTTGTTGTGGTAAATCCGCAGGCAATTGCTTCATAAATCCAGCCTTATGATCTGCAGTATATGCTTTCTTAAACGCAGCGGTTGAAGCTCCTACAAGAGCACCAACCTGTCCCATGTTTTGATGGCCACTCTCTAACGTTTCTCCTTTTACATCCTCCACTGCTTTTCCGACTTTTCCTAATGCAAGTTGAGAAGCAAAAGCATCTTTATTCACATAGGACTTATCAAACAAGTTATTTCCTTGCTTATTTGGATTGCTTTGTAATTGTTGTGATAACTGAGAAGCAAAAGCTTCCTTATTGGCATAGCTAGTCCCATCTTTTTGTTGTACAATCCCTGCTTGTTCGGCAGTTTTCTGTGCATGATTTTTAAATCCTTGGACTTCCTGACTCAAATGCTTGTTCCATGCCGCCTCTTTTTCTTGTTGTGGTACACCTGCAGAAAATTGCTTCATAAATCCAGCCTTATGATCTGCATCATACGCCTTTTTAAATGCAGCAGTGGACGCCCCAACAAGAGAGTCTACTTGTCCCATGTTTTGATGACCACCCTCTAGTGTTTCTCCCTTTACCCCTTCAACTGCTTTTCCAAGTGCAAATTGAGAAGCCAATGTATCAACAGGCATAGCCCCCGCTTTTATTGCCGCTTGTTCTGCATGATTTCTAAACCCTTGTACTTTTGAATTAAGATGGCCGCTCCATTTTTTCTCTTTTTCTTCCGCCGACATATTTTCTGGCAGTTGACTCATAAACGCGTCTTTATGATCTGCCTCATATCCCTTTTGGAATGCGTTAGTCGCAGCATTGACTAAATCTCTAGCATTTCCATATGGTGTAGCGTTTTTCTTCATATTTTGCAAATCTTGTTTACGTTGATTTTTGAAATGAGACATTTGATCGCTATTTGTTTTCGCTACTTTTTTAGCAATCTCTGCATCAGAAGCACCAGGGAATGCTTGTTTTAATCGACTAGCAACTGCAGAATCCGAATTATCTGCTTTCCAAGATTCAAAATCTTTTGTAGCTAAATCCTGTGCAATATCTTCATCGGTTAGTTCTGGGTAGGATTCTCCATTTAAGTTTGAATACGTGTCCGCACCCTTCTTCACACTTGAACCAATATGTTTTCCTAAAGCAACAGCTCCTTCGCCTACTGCACCAGCAGTTCTTCCAGCAACCGCACCAGTAATTCCACCCGCTTTACTACCAACCATTGTCCCTATTACCATTCCTTCTGGTCCAAGCCCAGCTCCTGCGGCCATACCCGCAAGTCCCGTTGCCGCTTTACCAATTGAACTTCCAATTTGGCCTGCTTTTAACATACGAGCTGCACGAGATGTTGTACCTATATCTGTTCCTAAATTCGCACCTAATGCATTTTTCGGATTGTCAGCATCTTCTTTTTTATCTTGCTCTCCATCTTTCTTTTCTTTCCCCTTATCCTTTGCACTGCGGTGGTCATCACGGATTCCTTTCACCAACCCAGCTACACTCGCTAAGGCACCCATCCCCATCATCGTACCCGCTTTATGAATACCACCTGATGCATTGGTGCTAAGACCAATAAAACTTTTCACAATCTCACCTATTGGGATAAACATAGCAAGTAACATTAATTTGAGTAACGGACTATTTGCTGCTCCAATTAAAGAAATAATGAGCCATAAGGTAATCGCATGAATCGCTTGTATGAACACTGCCCCCATAAATTCACGTATCCAATATAATGTCTGTTGTTTCTTTTGTGGGAATAGCCACATACCTACCATTAAAGGACCAATTAACATTAAGACATATAGTGACACCGCACGCATTAAATAGTAAAAGTTTGCCCAGACGATGAGACCAGCTTCTATAAACAAACCAAATATAATAAACATATAGTCATTTTCATGACCCTTCAGACTCAGCTCAGTAATTGTAAGTCCAGCCCCACCAAATCCAGGCTGTAGAAATTTAGTACCCTTATCCGGGTCAAAATTCCCACCACTTACTCCATTGAGAGCGTCTCTGAACTCTACTATTACCCACGAATTGATATCAAATATAAGAGTATAGAAGTAATCCAAATGCCAAAGACAAATCGAGATGATCATTAAATCTTTCGCATACTCTATTAATGCYGTYCGATTATTCGGATTAATAGCTGTCGCTGAATATTTTGCTGCCGTAATCACTACACTGAYGAGGACACAAAAAGCAGCAAGCTTAAACATGACAGGCATACCTGTGTCTAATACTTTGGTTAGAGAATCTCCCGAAAATAAGAAATCTAAATTTGTCCCTTTTCCTTCTGTCCCATTTCCCCCAAACACTAAGACTGGAAGAGTATCCAAAGTCGCATAAACCGGACCAAGAAAAGCCTTCACTAAAACAATAATTAGGCCACCGACCCACTCTACTATTTTCTCTAGCATAATTTCACCTTCCTTTTCAAAGGTACGCTATTACCCTGCGTACCCTTGTACTTGCTTCATATTATTTAAAAGCTCTTGTAGTACTGCTTCATTCGATTCAATGAACATCATTTCTTTGTCTGATGGATCTGTTTGAATCCAAACCGAACTATCTCCTACACGGAAGATTCCTTCTCCTTTTCCTGGGTTGTTGAGAATAATATCAAGCTCCCCAGCAGTTAAGTTAAAGTTCTCTTGAATCTTTTTCTTATCGATCTTATTTTGTTCTAAGAAGAAATAAGARAAAGTGGATTGCAAGATACCGCGCGCTTTTACATTTTCTAAAATACGAACAAAGTCCTGACTTGCCCAGCACATACCTGCATTTCTCTTACGAGAGCGGCGTGCTACTTTTTCTAASAAGTTAACTGTTTGTTCATAGTCGATAAACTGCCACATCTCATCCACATATAAAACTTTTCGTTTGATAGCGTGTTCTGGACTCTTAATCCAATGCTCCCARATATAGTTCARTATAACGTGGAAGGCGATTGGTTTTAARAAYCCTTCYTCTAAATGACTAATRTTRAAGTTAACAACACGTGACTCATTTAACTGCGTTTCCACGCCACGTCCAAAATGACTTTGCCCATCAAATAATGGTTTTGAACCATCACGTAGGAATGGACGAATYGCCGCAATTAACTCTTCTGCTTTCACATCTTCTCCATGATGTTCTACTAATACATCGTAGATTTCTTTTAACTCTGGCTCTGGCTTTCTCACTTGAGATTGAATTAATTGTCCATCCACCTTTTTCACTTCATCTGTATATAAAGATGAAGGATGAGAAGTAATACCATGTTTATCAAACACTTCGCGAATCGCATCTTCCAGCATCGTACGTTGGAATACATTTAATCCTGGTTGATCAAAATCTTGTCCGCGAATAATAATGTCAAAGAATCCTAGTATTTCATTAATTTTCTCTAAAATTGGTACGAATCTTACATACTTCACTCCATCACGTTCTATGAGTTCTTTCTTATCATATTGTTCAAKTGCTTCTAATTCYTCATCTTTATCTGTAATCTGAAGTTCTGTTACCGCGATTGCACAAGGGTTAATAATGATATTACTTTCTGGTGAAATRTTTAAGTTAATACCGCCTAGACGTTTTGTAATTTTTACGAATTCTCCCTCTGGATCGATAATCATTGCATGTGTATCTGCAAGTGACGTTTCACGAGCTAACTTCATCTTTAAAAGTAAACTTTTCCCGGAACCTGAGATCCCCGTCACACCAATGTTATAATTTGGTGGGCGATACTCTGCATTCCCGAACGAATTTAAAAATTCTATTTGCCCAGTAATTTTGTTCTTTCCTATTGGTATACCACCATTAAATCTTCCGGATCCTGACACAAACGGTGCAAATGTACATAAGGCTCGTCTATCGATATTTCGATATGTATCTTGTAAAGTGTTTGGTGCACCTAGTGGCATAACCGCTTTCAAACCACTTTTCACACGATTCCAAGTACTTGCTATCTTAAAGTGTGATGCTTGCATTTCATCCTCAAGATACTCACATAAAACGTCTAATTCTTTCTTTGATTCTGCATACGCAACAGCCATCGTACTCACCATATAGGAGTCATTCTCATTAAATTGAATTTCATCCATTAAATTGTTTGTATCTTGAATTTTTGCATCTAAGTCTTTTTCTTGGTCAATGTTTCCTCGTGTGCGTTGGAAAGAAAGGTTTGAACGTAACATCGTTAGCTGCATATCTAACGATCGCATCGCTTTCGCTTTTGGCTCTTTATGAATATCAATCATGACATCGACTTCCCCAGCTGAAGTTAACATGTTCAACCAATTGGTTTGCATCATACGAGGGTATCCATCACGTGGAATATAAAACGGACGGAAGAAGGTATTACTTCCTAAAGACTGCTTAATCACCCCATAGTCTTCTGCATCAAATTTCATGCCTTCTGGGGCAATGACATCAAACACGGTTGTTTGATTATCTAATTGAGTGGGTACCTCTTCTTGCTCCTGCTCTTCCTCCTCTAGTTCCAATTCATCCTTCTCTTCTGCTTCTAATTTCTTTTTTTCTTTTTTCTTCTTTCCAAACAACTTCATATTTACGCCACCCCATTATTTGATTTTTCAGCTTTTTCTTCTGCTAGAACTTTCTTTATTAACTCTAGTTTTCTCTCATTTGTTTCACCTGTTGAATACAGAGAGAAGTTTTCATTTTCAATTAAATCTTGGAAACGTGCTTTCACAGCTTTACGACGATTAAACGCTACGTATAAGAGTTCTATCAATTTATCTTTCGTTAACATTTCTACATTAATTTTTGCTTTTGATAATAAATTTCGCGAAGCATTATAACGACGATATAATTCATTAAACGCTTTATCTACAATCTTTTCTTCCAATTCTTCCTCTGTATCAGCTGTAATCGTACTAATATCMACCTTGTATGGGTAAATTAARTAACGYTTTTGCTCATATCGAGGCTGCGAACGTTGCCAGTACTCTAAGTTATCGATAACTTCTTGACCATATAGTAYTGTCTCTGGTGTAAGGTCCTTCGCACCTTTCATCGTTTCTGTCATTTTTCGTACAGGATCTGTTAAATCTACAAATTTACTTTGGATATATACTTTTGTATTAAACTCTAATGTTGTTAACCATGATTCAATTTTGATATCAATTGCTTCTTGTTCCATGTTGGAAAGTAAGTAATAGTTTACTGGATGCGCTTCCGCGATTAGGACAAATGTGTCATCATGATACCGAATCATATGATTGTCAATTTCCTTAATGTCTTCTACAAAAGCGCTAAAGAAATCAACATTATCCTCATCAACTTCTGATTCAAGAGGCATATTCTTTTTATTTTTCTTTCCRCCTTTTTCAGCARTGTGTTTCTCTAYYCCGCCYTGSTTTTTCCCCTTTTTYTTAGACCCAAACAGCGGTTTYCCGTTCATTTTCCGATAAAAGAAAAATCCTACAATGGCTATCRCCGCAAAATATATCATTTCTAACATYTATAMATTCTCCTTTRCCCATRTAGTTGKCTCGTAYCCTTTTCTCCAYTTCCCTTTTTCRGAACGGCTACGCATTTTGATAAGTAAAAAYYTATCTAGATACATGTGTTGTTTTTCTTTATAAATAAAMGCAAACGCTATTACACCTACTACCGTTGGTATTGCTAAAATTAAGCAAATAAAAAATGCTACCACCGCATCAATAGGTGCAAATAGCCGCCAAAAGAATGGTACATATAAATAAAGGGATGCCCCGCCACCTAATAGATAAATCAATTGGCGTTTGCTCAGCACACCTAACAGACAG
>NZ_JBFTMA010000016.1:0-57188 GCF_056396725.1 Bacillus sp. 05T31 | reverse complement strand
GGTGATGATGGCAGAGAGGTCACACCCGTTCCCATACCGAACACGGAAGTTAAGCTCTCTAGCGCCGATGGTAGTTGGGACCTTGTCCCTGTGAGAGTAGGACGTCGCCAAGCAAGATAAAAACACAAGTCTTTTGACTTGTGTTTTTTCGCGTTTCTTTTTACAATTCATAGTAATTTAAAAAATCTTTACTTAAAGAATCGTCCTTTTGATTAAAGACAGGGAAATGTGGCTAGGATAGTGAATAAGCAAAAGAGTTGCAAATTTTTTTAATACGTATATAATTAAAGTCAAAGATAGTCAAAGTCAATAAAGGTGGCGGATAAATGAGAAATATATCTGATATCATTGAGAAATATCTAAAGCAAGTTATTGACTTAAGCAATAATAATGCGATTGAAATCAAGAGGAATGAGGTCGCTGATCGATTCGATTGTGTGCCGTCTCAAATCAACTATGTAATCAATACCCGTTTTACGTTAGAAAGAGGATTTGTAGTAGAAAGTAAACGAGGTGGAGGAGGTTACATTCGCATTATAAAAGTCACACTGCATGATGATATAGACATTATTGATCAAAYGCTTCATATGATTGATCATAGCGTTGCACAAGGAAATGCTGAAAGTATGATTATACGTTTAATAGAAGAGGGGATTATAACAAATCGTGAAGCTAAACTTATGTTAAGCGTACTAGATCGTTCTGTATTATTAATGGATGTTCCTTCTCGAGATGAACTTAGGGCTCGAATATTATGCGCAATGTTAAGAACACTGAAATATAAATAAATATAACTTTTGTTAAGAATGATAGCTAAGATAATGCAGTTTAATATTGTAGGGATTTTGAAAGATGACATGTGCTTTTACTAAATGGATTAAGGAAAGAGAACAATCTAGTAATGTATGAAAAGTATCATGAGATAGATCGTTCCTGTTGTAAAGGTGGGGGATAGCGATGACTTGTCAAAACTGTAATATAAGACCAGCAACTTTACATTATACAAAAGTAATCAACGGAAAAAAGGCGGAAGTTCATCTTTGCGAGCAATGTGCAGAACAAAGTGGCTATACGTCTTTCTTTCAATCACCGCAGTCTAATTTTTCATTCCATGACCTATTAGCCGGATTATTGCATAGTGAACCAGCAATGTTTGAAGAAGGGCAAGATGCATTTTCAAATACAAATATATCAAGATGTCCGAATTGTAAGATGACATATGAACAATTTACAAAAGTGGGACGMTTTGGATGTGCTTCTTGTTACGATACATTTAAGGRGCATTTAAAACCATTGTTAAAACGTCTTCACGGTGGGCATACGGATCATTGTGGAAAAATTCCTGAACGTATAGAAGGAAATATCTACTTAAAGAAAGAATTAGATGAACTAAAACTCAATCTGAAACAATATGTACAGAAAGAGGAATTTGAGAAAGCGGCTGAAGTACGAGATAAAATTCGAGGTCTTGTAAATCAGCTTAGTGAGCATAGAGAGGGGGAATAGTTCTATGTCACTGGACAGAATCATGAATGAAGCGATTAGTCCATGGATGAAGGGAGATGGCCCTGATTCTGATATTGTTTTAAGTAGTCGAATTCGTTTGGCTCGTAATTTTAAAAAATATCAATTCTCTACTATGCAAAACGAGGAAGAAGCTAAGCAGATTCATGAGTTATTTAAGAAGAAGTTTATAAAAAAACCTGTTGAACCTTTTGGGGAGTTTGAACTATTAAAAATGAATGAATTAAATCCTCTTCAAAGGAGAGTTTTAGTTGAGAAGCATTTAATTAGTCCAAATCTTGCAGGAACAGAATACGGAGCATGCCTACTATCAGAAAGTGAACATATAAGTATCATGCTTAATGAAGAGGATCATGTTAGGATTCAGTGCCTATTTTCAGGTTTACAGTTATCAGAGGCGCTTCAAAGTGCCAATCAAATAGATAATTGGATCGAGGAGCAGGTTGAATATGCTTTTGATGAATCGCTTGGATATATTACGAGTTGCCCGACTAACGTCGGTACAGGATTAAGGGCTTCGGTAATGATTCATTTGCCGGGACTGGTTTTAACGAAAAGAATTAACCGTATTATACAAGTAATTCAAAAATTAGGGTTAGTAGTAAGAGGAATATACGGTGAAGGTAGCGAAGCGTTAGGTAATATATTTCAAGTGTCAAATCAAATGACACTAGGGAAATCAGAAGAAGATATTATTGCAGATTTAAAGAGTGTCATTCAACAAATCATCCATCAAGAAAAAACGGCTAGAGAATTAATTGTACAAAATTCAAGCATTGAGCTTGAAGATAAAGTATATCGTTCTTACGGAATACTAGCTAACAGTCGTTTAATTCAATCTGCAGAAGCAGCCACTTGCTTATCAGATGTACGGCTTGGTATTGACTTAGGATATATACAAGGTATATCGAGAAATATTTTAACTGAGTTAATGGTTCTTACTCAGCCGGGCATTTTGCAACAATATGCAGGAGGACCTTTAGGACCAGAAGAAAGAGATTATCGAAGAGCAACCTTAATCCGTGAGCGATTACGAATTGAACAAAATTAAGCGCAAGTAGGAGGCGATTTCTATGATGTTTGGAAGATTTACAGAACGAGCACAGAAAGTATTAGCTTTATCTCAAGAGGAAGCAATTCGCATTGGGCATAATAATATTGGAACAGAACATATTTTACTTGGGCTTGTACGCGAAGGTGAAGGAATTGCAGCAAAAGCGTTAATTGCTCTTGGATTAAGTCCAGAGAAAGTTCAAAAAGAGGTAGAAGCATTAATTGGACGTGGAACGGAAGCTTCTCAAACAGTACATTACACACCTCGTGCTAAAAAAGTTATTGAGTTGTCTATGGACGAAGCTCGTAAGCTAGGCCATTCCTACGTTGGAACAGAACATATTTTACTTGGTTTAATCCGTGAAGGTGAAGGTGTAGCAGCACGCGTTTTAAATAATTTAGGTGTAAGCCTAAATAAAGCAAGACAACAAGTGTTACAACTCCTTGGAAGTAATGAAGCTAGTTCAGGTCACCAGGGTGGTTCATCAACAAATGCGAATACACCTACACTTGACAGTCTAGCACGTGATTTAACAGTTGTTGCACGTGAAAATCGTTTAGATCCTGTTATTGGACGTAGTAAAGAAATTCAACGTGTAATTGAAGTGTTAAGCCGTAGAACAAAAAACAATCCAGTATTAATTGGAGAACCTGGTGTAGGTAAGACAGCAATTGCGGAAGGATTAGCACAGCAAATTGTAAATAATGAAGTTCCTGAAACTTTAAGAGATAAGCGTGTTATGACATTAGATATGGGTACAGTTGTTGCTGGAACAAAATATCGTGGTGAATTTGAGGATCGTTTAAAGAAAGTGATGGATGAGATTCGCCAAGCTGGTAACATCATTCTATTTATTGATGAGCTTCATACGTTAATTGGTGCAGGAGGGGCGGAAGGTGCAATTGATGCATCGAATATTTTAAAACCATCTTTAGCACGTGGTGAATTACAATGTATTGGTGCAACAACTTTAGACGAATATCGTAAATATATTGAAAAGGATGCGGCATTAGAAAGACGTTTCCAACCAATTCATGTTGATGAACCAAACTTAGAAGAATCAGTTCAAATTTTAAAAGGTTTACGTGACCGTTATGAGGCGCATCACCGCGTATCTATTACAGATGATGCAATCGATGCGGCTGTAAAACTTTCAGATCGTTACATTACAGACCGTTTTTTACCTGATAAAGCAATCGATTTAATTGATGAGGCTGCATCAAAAGTGCGCTTACGTTCTTATACAACACCGCCAAACTTAAAAGAGCTTGAAGTGAAGCTTGAGGAAATTAGAAAAGAAAAAGATGCAGCTGTACAAAGCCAAGAATTTGAAAAAGCTGCTTCCTTACGTGATATGGAACAACGTTTGCGTGAAAAGTTAGAAGATACAAAGCGTCAGTGGAAAGAGAAACAAGGACAAGAAAACTCAGAAGTAACAGTAGAAGATATTGCAAATGTCGTTTCCACATGGACACGTATTCCAGTTTCTAAACTTGCACAAACAGAGACAGATAAATTATTAAACTTGGAATCAATTTTACATGATCGTTTAATTGGGCAGGATGAAGCAGTTGTAGCTGTGGCAAAAGCTGTTCGTCGTGCGAGAGCGGGATTAAAAGATCCGAAACGTCCAATTGGCTCATTTATTTTCCTAGGACCTACTGGTGTAGGTAAAACAGAACTAGCAAGGGCATTAGCGGAATCTATGTTCGGTGATGAGGATGCAATGATCCGCATCGATATGTCTGAGTACATGGAAAAGCATTCTACTTCTCGTTTAGTTGGATCTCCTCCAGGATATGTTGGATATGAAGAAGGTGGACAATTAACAGAGAAAGTTCGTCGTAAGCCATATTCAGTTGTCTTATTAGATGAAGTAGAGAAAGCTCATCCTGATGTGTTTAATATTTTACTACAAGTATTAGAAGAYGGCCGTTTAACAGATTCTAAAGGACGTACAGTTGATTTCCGTAATACAATTGTTATTATGACGTCTAATGTTGGTGCAGACGCATTAAAACGTAATAAACATCTTGGATTTAACGTACAAGATGAGAGCCGCGATTATTCAGATATGAAAGGTAAAGTAATGGATGAATTGAAAAAAGCATTTCGTCCAGAATTCTTAAACCGTATTGATGAAATTATCGTGTTCCATATGCTTGAGAAAAAACATATTCAAGAAATTGTAACTCTTATGGTGAATCAGTTAGTGAATCGCTTAAAAGAACAAGAGATTGAATTGCACTTAACAGAAGGAGCAATTTCAGCAATTGCTGATAAAGGATTTGATCGAGAGTACGGTGCTCGTCCGCTTCGTAGAGCAATTCAAAAACATGTAGAAGATAGACTATCAGAAGAACTGTTAAAAGGTGCTATTGAGAAAGGACAAAAAGTTATCTTTGATATAGAAGGAGAATCATTTGTCATTCATAGTGCGGAAAAGGTAAAATAAGTATAGACAAACAAAGAGGGCTACGCGATAGCCCTCTTTCTTGTACGAGAAGGATAAACGTTTGTAGATGAAAGTGAAGTGAACTATAAAAGATATGGCTAAAAAGAAAACAAAATTTACATGTCAAGAATGTGGTTATCAGTCGCCAAAATATATGGGGAAATGTCCTGGATGTGGTCAATGGAATACGCTTGTTGAAGAGATGGAACCAGTTGTATCATCAAGACGCCTTAATTATGCCAATGCAATTCAATCAGAAGTAACAAAACCAAGACGCTTAACAGAGGTAGAAACAAAGTCTGAGGCGCGTATTGAAACGAAATTTCAAGAGTTTAACCGTGTACTTGGTGGCGGGATTGTAGATGGATCTTTAGTACTTATTGGTGGAGACCCTGGGATTGGGAAATCAACATTGTTATTACAAATTTCATCGCAATTAGCAGATTCTTCATATGATGTACTATACATATCAGGTGAGGAGTCAGCAAAGCAAATCAAACTTCGTGCAGATCGTTTGCATGTAAAGGGTAGTAATCTATTTGTTGTAGCAGAGACTGATTTACAGAGAATTGCAGCGCACATTGAAGAGATGAATCCAGCTTTTGTTGTTATTGACTCCATTCAGACGATACATTTACCTGAAGTGACGTCAGCCCCAGGGAGTGTAACACAAGTACGTGAATGTACAGCGGAATTAATGAAACTTGCAAAGACRAAAGGGATTCCTATTTTTATCGTCGGACATGTGACAAAAGAAGGGGCAATTGCAGGACCACGTATGCTAGAACATATGGTTGATGCAGTTCTTTACTTTGAAGGAGATCGTCACCATACATATCGTATTTTGCGAGCTGTGAAGAACCGTTTTGGTTCCACAAATGAAATGGGTATCTTTGAAATGAAGGAACTAGGTCTTGCAGAAGTACTAAATCCTTCTGAAATTTTCCTTGAGGAACGTCCAGTTGGAGTTGCAGGATCCACAGTGGTTGCTTCAATGGAAGGAACAAGACCGGTTTTAGTAGAAATACAAGCATTAATCTCCCCTACTAGTTTTGGAAATCCTCGAAGAATGGCGACGGGAATTGATCATAACCGCGTTTCACTTATTATGGCAGTGCTAGAAAAAAGAACAGGTTTATTGTTGCAAAATCAAGACGCATATTTAAAAGTTGCGGGTGGCTTGAAATTAGATGAACCAGCAATCGATTTAGCTGTCGCCTTAAGTATTGCTTCAAGTTTCAGAGATAAAGCTACTGCACCAGCCGATGCGGTAATAGGAGAAGTAGGCCTAACTGGAGAAATAAGAAGAGTATCAAGAATTGAACAACGTGTACAAGAAGCAGCGAAATTAGGATTTCAACGTGCTATTATTCCTAGAAAAAATTTGGGAGGATGGACAATTCCAGATGGGATTGAGGTAGTAGGTGTTTCTAATTTAGGAGAAGCGCTTCGTTTGACATTAGGAGGCTAGGCTATGGAGGAAAACAAGCAGCGTGTCAAAAGCATGATTAATATTCTACAGCTTGTTGCCCCAGGAACACCACTACGCGAAGGGATAGATAACGTACTTCGTGCGCAAACTGGAGGGCTAATTGTTCTTGGGTATAATGAGCAGATTAAAAGTATTGTTGATGGAGGATTTCACATTAATTGTGCATTCTCACCGGCTAGTTTATATGAATTAGCAAAAATGGATGGGGCACTTATTTTAAATGAAACTGGGAGCAAAATTTTAATTGCAAATGCACAATTAGTTCCAGATCCATCCATTGATTCTATTGAAACAGGTATGCGTCACCGAACGGCAGAGCGTGTAGCAAAGCAGACGGCTAGCCTTGTTGTGGCTATTTCACAAAGACGTAACGTAATTACACTATATCAAGGGAACTTACGTTATACACTAAAAGATATAGGTGTAATTTTAACAAAGGCAAACCAAGCTATTCAAACGTTAGAAAAATATAAAGCTGTATGGAATGATGGGATTACGAATTTGGGYATTCTAGAATTTGAAGAGGTCGTTACAATGTCCGAGGTAGTTCACGTTTTACATAGTGTTGAAATGGTACTGCGTATTAAAAATGAAATAGTGAGCTACATTCATGAGTTAGGAACGGAAGGAAGGTTAATTCGTTTACAACTTACAGAATTACTAGCCGACTTAGAAGCAGAGGCAGCGTTATTAATTAAGGATTATTATCAAGAAAAAACGCAGGATCACCATCAAATTTTGAAAAAGTTACAAGATCTTGCAAATACACAGCTTTTAGAGGATAGCGATTTAGTTAAATTGCTCGGCTATCCAGGGCAAATGAGCTTAGAAGAAAGCGTGACACCGAGGGGATACCGAATCGCAAGCAAAATTTCTCGTGTTCCACCACTTATCATTGAAAATTTAATTAATCGATTTAAAACATTGCAAGGTGTTTGTCGTGCAACTATTAATGAATTGGATGATGTGGAAGGAATTGGGGAAGTTAGGGCGAAGAAAATACGAGAGGGCCTAAAAAGAATTCAAGAGCATCTCTATATGAGTAGACACAATTAAGAATATTACATTGATTCCATAATATAACGACACTAGAACATTTTTGTTATATGATATGGTATATTGGTAAATAAAACTATTTACAAAAAAACACGTCCGCTTTTGCATTCGGCGTTTTGATTAGCAAAACAATGGTTAATAATGAGTAGGAGGTGGTTGGATGTTAAAAAGGATCGTACAGCTCTTCTTTTTAGTGATCGGGGGAGCGTTAGGGATTTTTCTAATCCCAAAAGTTATTAATGTATTGGACGTTGGTGCTGTTCCTTTGCTTGAGGGATCGTACGTTCGTGCAATTATTGGTGCAATTATTTTATTTTTAACAACATTTTGGCTTGTGGATTATATTGTTCAACTTATTAAACATATCGAAGAAGCCCTTGTAAAGGCACCGGTAGCGGATGTTTTATTTGGTACATTAGGGTTGATCTCTGGTCTTATTGTTGCATATTTAATTTTGATACCAATTCGTGAATTCACGATTCCAGTCATTAGTACAGTATTACAAGTGTTCTTTACTCTTTTACTTGGTTATTTAGGATTCCAAGTAGGATTTAAAAAGAGAAAYGAATTGCTAGGATTATTTACATTACCCCAGCGTGGAGGTAAGAAGAAAAACAATAGCGAGAACGAAGAGGTAGAGGTAGAAAAATCTACAACTCATTGGAAAATTCTCGATACAAGCGTAATTATTGATGGACGTATTGCGGATATTTGCCAAACGAAGTTTTTAGAAGGAACAATTGTGATTCCACAATTCGTATTAGAAGAGCTTCAGCATATTGCCGATTCTTCTGATGCTTTAAAGCGTAATCGTGGTCGCAGAGGATTAGACATTTTAAATCGTATTCAAAAAGAGCTACCAATTCCGGTGGAAATTTATGAAGGCGATTTTGAGGATATCCAAGAGGTGGATAGCAAGCTTGTAAAGTTAGCTAAAATCACTGGTGGAACTGTTGTAACAAATGATTTCAACTTAAACAAAGTTTCTGAATTACAAGGAGTAACAGTATTAAACATTAACGATTTAGCAAATGCAATTAAACCAGTCGTACTCCCTGGCGAAGAATTAAGTGTTTATGTTGTGAAAGATGGTAAAGAACAAAATCAAGGTGTGGCATATTTAGATGATGGCACGATGATTGTAGTAGAAGACGGTAGAGAATATGTCGGTTCGCAACTTAATGTACTAGTTACAAGTGTGTTGCAAACATCGGCTGGTCGTATGATTTTCGCAAAACGTAAATTATTAGAAAAAGCATTATAAGTAGAGGATTATTAATATGTATACGTTAATTATTCCAGCAGCGGGTCAAGGGAAACGGATGGGTGCTGGCAAAAACAAGTTGTTCTTACTTATAAATGGAGTACCTATCATTGTGCATACATTACGTGCTTTTGAAAAAGATAAAGCATGTAAACGTATTATCATGGCAATTAACGAAGARGAACGCCCTTATTTTGAGGAGTTAATGCAGAAGTACCCGGTTGAAAAGCAGGTGCAATTTATTCAAGGCGGGGCCGAAAGACAAGATAGTGTGTATAATGCGCTTCAGTATGTGAGTGGWGTKGARTATGTTCTCGTACACGATGGTGCACGCCCGTTCGTAACGAATAAGATGATGCAAGATGTATTAACTGCAGCAGAGAAATATGGTGCTTCCATTTGTGCGGTGCCAGTGAAGGATACCATTAAGAAAGTAGAACAGGGTGTTGTTGTTGAAACGGTAGAACGTTCTCAGCTTAAAGCGGTTCAAACACCACAAGGATTTTCTGTTCCTCTTTTATTAGAAGCTCACAGAAGTGCAAAGCAAAGTTGTTTTCTTGGTACAGATGACGCAAGTCTCGTAGAACGTGTAGGGAAGAAAGTAGGCGTAGTAGAGGGGAGTTACTATAATATTAAAGTGACGACTCCAGAGGATTTACTAATTGCTGAAAGTTTCCTTCATGTTCAGAAGAAATAGAAGTGATGGTATTATAGTAAAGAAAAGCTCGGCAGTTGCCGGGCTTTTCTTTATAGAGATAGCAATATAATATAGAATTTATAAAGTAGTTTAGATTGAGGAGGATGTAAAGAATGTTTCGAATTGGACAAGGTTTTGATGTACATGAATTTGCGGAAGGKAGACCGTTAATTATCGGYGGAATTACAATTCCTCATGAAAAAGGATTAATCGGTCACTCGGATGCAGATGTATTGTTACATACGATTGCTGACGCATGTCTAGGAGCAATTGCAGCAGGAGATATTGGAAAACATTTTCCCGATACAGATCCTGCCTTTAAAGATGCGGATTCAGCTGTATTGTTACAAAAGGTTTGGGAATTTGTGCGTGAACAAGGTTATGAGCTAGGGAACCTAGATTGTACAATTATTGCCCAAAAGCCAAAAATGGCACCGCATATTGAAAGCATGCGTAAACGTATTAGTGAACTATTAGAAACGTCTATTGATAATATTAATGTAAAGGCAACAACAACAGAAAAATTAGGATTTACAGGTAGAGAAGAAGGGATTGCTTCTCAAGCGGTTGTTTTATTACAGAAAAAATAGTGGTTTTTAATTCGTAAGATGGATAATCACGTTTTTTTGGTGTACAATTATAGAATGTGTTGACATTAAGATTGGAAGGTGTACCAACTATGGAAAAGCAAGTGAGAGTGCGCTATGCGCCAAGTCCAACAGGACACTTACATATCGGAAATGCGCGTACGGCATTATTTAATTATTTATTTGCTCGTCATCAAGATGGTAAGTTTATTATTCGTATTGAAGATACTGATGTGAAACGTAATGTTGCTGGTGGAGAAGAAAGCCAATTAAAATACTTGAAATGGCTCGGTATGGACTGGGATGAAGGTGTTGATGTTGGTGGTGAATTTGGACCATATCGTCAAACAGAGCGTTTAGATATTTATAAAAAATTATATAAAGATTTATTAGAGCGTGATTTAGCTTACAAATGTTATATGACAGAAGAAGAGCTAGAARCAGAGCGTGAAGGTCAAATCGCTCGTGGTGAAACACCGCGTTATGCAGGAAACCACCGTGATTTAACTGAGGAGCAAATTAAAGGATTTGAGGCTGAAGGCCGTATTCCAAGTATTCGCTTCCGTGTGCCGGCTGATAGTGACTACACGTTTAAAGATCTCGTAAAAGATGAAGTTGCATTCCATTCAAATGATTTTGGTGATTTCGTTATCGTGAAAAAAGATGGAATTCCAACTTATAACTTTGCGGTAGCGGTAGATGATCACTTAATGGAGATTACACACGTACTTCGTGGTGATGATCATATTTCAAACACGCCAAAACAAATGATGATTTATGAAGCTTTCGGTTGGGATATCCCGAAGTTCGGTCATATGACTTTAATTGTAAACGAAAGCCGTAAAAAGCTAAGTAAGCGTGACGAATCTATTATTCAATTTATTGAGCAATATAAAGAGCTTGGATATCTTCCAGAAGCAATCTTTAACTTTATTGCATTACTAGGTTGGTCACCAGTAGGTGAAGAAGAAGTCTTCTCTCAAGATGAGTTTATCAAAATGTTTGATGCAGCTCGTTTATCAAAATCACCTGCATTATTTGATTCCCAAAAACTAAAATGGATGAACAACCAATATATGAAAAAACAAGATTTAGATACGGTTGTTGAACTAAGCTTACCGCATTTAGTGAAAGCGGGTCGCGTAGGTGAAAACTTAAGCGAACAAGAACAAGCGTGGGTTCGTGATGTAATTGCTTTATATCATGACCAAATGAGCTTTGGAGCTGAAATTGTAGAGCTTTCTGAAATGTTCTTTAAAGATCATGTTGATCATGAAGAAGAGGGACAAGAAGTATTGAAAGGTGAACAAGTACCTGAAGTACTTCGTGCATTTGCCGATCAATTAGAAGCTTTAGAAGCAATGGAGCCAGCGGCAGTTAAGGCGGCTATTAAAGCAGTTCAAAAAGAAACAGGACATAAAGGTAAAAACCTATTTATGCCAATCCGTGTTGCTACTACTGGACAAACACATGGTCCAGAGCTTCCTAACGCTATTGCTCTTCTTGGAAAAGAAAAAGTTTTAAATCGTATTCAAAAAGTAATTGGTTAACATTTTCTAGGTTTAGCAATATAATAAGTATATCTAAAATCTAATAAGGAAAAGCGACGAGAAGGAGAAGTAGAAAATCAGGCTTTTTACAGAGAGAACCACCCTTAGGCTGGAAGTGGTTTATAAGCGGATTTTTGAAATGCCCCTTCGAGTCTTCTGTTGAACAGCGAAGTATTTCGCGGAACGTCTTAGGGCGCAAAGTAAACAGAAGCGGTGTAAACCGTTATCATGGATGAGTTTGAGGCTTCTTTAGCCTAAACAGAGTGGAACCGCGCTTAAAAGGCGTCTCTGTCTATATGACAGAGACGTCTTTTTTTTATACCGTGTAAATGGTGTGAGTATAAGTTTTATCCCCTTGTATAGAGATTTAGGGGGAAGTGGGGAGTTAGTTCACTCGAAAAAAGCAGCCCATAAAGGGGAGGGAACATCGATGTTTAAGAGGCTTCGGGAAGATATTGAAGTCGTTTTTGAACAGGATCCAGCGGCAAGAAGTTATTTCGAAGTCATTTTAACTTACTCTGGATTACATGCAGTTTGGGCCCATCGAATTGCACATGCTTTTTATAAAAGGAATTTTTTCTTTATGGCACGTTGGATTTCGCAAGTTAGTCGTTTTTTTACTGGCATTGAGATTCATCCAGGAGCAACTATTGGTCGTCGTTTTTTCATTGATCATGGAATGGGGGTTGTAATTGGAGAAACGTGTGAAATTGGCGAAAACGTAACAATTTATCAAGGTGTCACATTAGGTGGTACAGGTAAAGAAAAAGGAAAGAGGCACCCTACAATTCAGGATAATGTATTAATTGCAACAGGTGCTAAAGTACTAGGTTCTATTACTATTGGAGAGAATTCTAAAATTGGAGCAGGATCTGTCGTGTTAAAGGAAGTTCCTGCGCATTCTACAGTTGTAGGTATACCTGGCCGAGTCGTTATTCAAAATGGAGTAAAGATTGGTCAAGAATTAAATCATTCTGATCTTCCGGATCCGATTTTTGATAAATTAAAGGTTATGGAAGTAGAACTTGATAAATTGAGAAAGCAACTCGAAGTAAAGGTAGGAAGGAAGGATAAAAATGACTATTCACATTTATAATACGTTAACGCGTCAAAAAGAAGAGTTTATGCCATTAGAAGAAAATAAGGTAAAGATGTATGTGTGCGGACCTACAGTGTATAACTACATTCACATTGGGAATGCAAGACCACCTATGGTGTTTGATACAGTACGCCGTTACTTAGAATATAAAGGATATGATGTGCAGTATGTATCTAACTTTACTGACGTGGATGATAAATTAATTAAGGCGGCAAACGAATTAGGTGAAGATGTGCCAACAATTGCAGATCGTTTTGTTGAAGCTTACTTTGAAGATGTAACGGCACTAGGTTGCAAACATGCAACGGTTCATCCACGTGTAACGGAAAATATGGATATCATTATTGAATTTATTCAAGAACTTGTGAATAAAGGGTATGCATATGAATCAGAAGGTGATGTGTACTTTAAAACGAAAGAATTCGAAGGTTACGGTAAATTATCACATCAACCGATTGCAGACTTACGTCACGGTGCACGTATTGAAGTAGGAGAAAAGAAACAAGACCCTCTTGATTTTGCTTTATGGAAAGCTGCGAAAGAAGGAGAAATCTTCTGGGAAAGCCCTTGGGGGAAAGGACGCCCAGGGTGGCATATTGAATGCTCAGCAATGGCGCGTAAATATTTAGGGGATACAATTGATATTCATGCTGGTGGTCAAGATTTAGCATTTCCTCATCATGAAAATGAAATTGCGCAGTCTGAGGCGTTAAATCACGCAAATCAATATTTGTTAGAAGAACATACTTCTAAAGTTGTAATTGAAGCGTATGTAAAACAACTTGAAACATTATTTAGTATTTTAGGATTAGAATTAGCGCAAGAAGAGTTGCTTGATGAAGAAATTGAAGCACTAATCCAAAAGCGTATTGAAGCTCGTCAAAATCGTGACTTCGCACTATCTGATCAAATTCGCGATGATTTAAAAGGACGTAATATTATTTTAGAAGATACCGCTCAAGGTACAAGATGGAAAAGAGGATAAGAATGATTGATGCAAAGCAATTGAACAGCTTAGCTTTAGCATATATGGGTGATGCGGTATATGAGCAATATATCCGCTATCACCTCCTTCAAAAGGGGACAGTTCGCCCTAATCAATTACATCGCTTAGGGACGGGCTTTGTTTCGGCAAAAGCACAGGCGAAAGTTGTTTATCATTTATTAGAAACGGCATTTTTGACAGAAGAGGAAGAGGCGGTATTAAGAAGAGGGCGTAATGCGAATTCGGGTACTGTTCCAAAAAATACAGATGTACAAACATATCGACACAGTACAGCCTTTGAAGCGCTAATCGGTTATCATCACTTGTTGAATAATCGTGAAAGATTGGACGAGATTGTATATAAGGCGATTGACGTTTTGGAAGAAAAGGAAGGGAGCACATCATCATGAGTAGTGAATATATTATCGGACGTAACCCTGTAATTGAAGCTTTAAGAGCGGGGCGAGATATTAATAAAATTTTGGTAGCGGAAGGTGCTGCCAAAGGACAAGTGCAAATTGTACTAGCATTAGCAAAAGAGAATAAGGTTATTTTGCAACACGCACCAAAGAAGAAATTAGATCAATTAGTTGAGGGTAATCATCAAGGTGTAATTGCTCAAGTAGCTGCATATCAATATGCTGAGTTAGAGGATTTGTTTAAATTAGCAGAAAAACGCAATGAAGATCCGTTCTTCTTAATTTTAGATGAAATTGAAGACCCACATAACTTAGGCTCTATTATGCGTACTGCGGATGCAACAGGGGCTCATGGGGTTATTATTCCAAAAAGAAGAGCGGTGGGGCTTACAGCGTCAGTTGCGAAAGCGTCGACTGGGGCAATTGAATATATTCCTGTTGCACGTGTAACAAATTTATCGCGTACAATTGATGAATTAAAAGAACGTGGACTTTGGATTGCTGGTACAGATGCCAAAGGGAAAACAGATTACCGTAATTTAGATGGTAATATGCCAATCGGACTAGTAATTGGTAGTGAAGGAAAAGGTATGAGTCGTATTATTGGTGAAAAGTGTGATTTCCTAATTACTTTACCGATGGTCGGTAAAGTTACATCCTTAAATGCTTCAGTAGCCGCAAGTTTGTTAATGTATGAGGTATATCGTAAACGTCACGAAATTGGTAAATAAAAAATGAACGATATTTTAATCGTTGACGGTTACAACATTATCGGGGCTTGGGGAGACTTGAAGAAACTGCGGGATGTAGATTTACAGTCATCAAGAGACGCACTTATTGATAAGATGGCGGATTATCAAGGCTATACAGGCACAAAGGTAATGATTGTCTTTGATGCCTATACAGTCTATGGTATTGAAAAAAAGATGAAACAATCACGGGTGGAAGTAATATTCACGAGAAAAAATCAAACTGCAGATGAAAAGATAGAACAACTTGCGATTGAGCTTAGAAATATAAATACACAAATATACGTTGCAACTTCGGATTATACGGAGCAATGGATTATATTTGCGCAAGGTGCACTTCGAAAATCTGCGCGTGAATTAGAGTTAGAAGTGCAAGCGATGGAACAACAAGTAAGAAGGTGTACAAAAGACACGAAAGAAAAGCAACCCGCCATGCGAAAGATATTTAGTGAAGATATTACAGAAAAATTAGAAAAATTAAGAAGAGGAGAGCGTTGAAGCATTGACGCTCTTTATCTTTTTACTGTATAATATTGCTAAATATATAGCGGTCGGAGGGATCAGGGTGGAAGCAGGCTTCGTAAGTGTAGGCGACGTTACATTTCGTGATTTAGAGGATGAGGCAATCGTTGAGTTAGTTCGAAAAGGTAATACTGACGCTCTAGAATATTTAATTCACAAATATAAGAACTTTGTTCGCGCGAAATCAAGATCTTATTTCTTAGTGGGTGCCGATCGAGAAGATATTGTTCAAGAAGGCATGATTGGATTGTTTAAAGCTATTCGTGATTATAAAGGGGACAAGCTGTCTTCGTTCAAAGCATTTGCTGAACTGTGTATCACTCGACAAATTATTACCGCTATTAAAACAGCAACAAGGCAAAAACATATTCCGTTAAATTCGTATGTGTCTTTAGATAAGCCAATTTACGATGAGGAATCTGATCGAACATTATTAGATGTTATTTCGGAATCGAAAGTAACTGATCCAGAAGAGATGATTATAAGTCAGGAAGAATATACAGACATAGAATCTAAAATATCTGAATTATTAAGCGATTTAGAAAGAAAAGTGCTCTCTTTATACTTAGATGGTCGTTCCTATCAAGAAATTTCAGAACAGTTAAACAGGCACGTGAAATCTATTGATAACGCATTGCAGCGTGTAAAAAGGAAATTAGAAAGATATATGGAGATGAGAGAGAGCACAACTTTAAATTCATAGCAAGTGCCGCAGGTGTAAAATAATTCACCTGTTTTCTTTTTGTTAAGAGAGTGAAAGTCATGACATTGACATTGTCTTTTGTTGTATGATACATTTTTAGGGACAATGTTACAAGGTTGGTGTAACTAATGAGGAAAAAAGTTGTACTCTCATGTGAAGAGTGTAAAAATCGAAACTACTCTACGATGAAAGATACGAGCTCAGTAGAGCGACTTGAGATAAAGAAGTTTTGTAAAACATGCAATAAGCATACAGTTCACAAAGAAACAAAATAAATAATTGAAATAATAAACTGGAGGTCCCGTAGATGCGTTTAACGAACTTTTTCGGCGATGTAGGTCGCGAAATGAAAAAAGTAAGTTGGCCTAAAAAAGATGAATTACTCCGATCAACAACGACTGTTATCGCGACAGTTGTGTTCTTTGCGATTTTCTTCGCAGTGGTTGATATGGGCATTTCTTCTTTAATTCGGTTAATTCTTGGTTAATTCTTGAATAAGAAGCACTTATCCATGATATAATGTTATTTATAAGAACTGTGTAAAAGCCCGGTGAACGGGTTTTTTCATTTGCGCAAAAAAATGTACGTCAGGGAGGGAAGGACGCTCGTCCTAAATGAATGGAAAAAAGTTGGTATGTTGTCCATACTTATTCTGGATATGAAAATAAAGTAAAAGCAAACCTAGAGAAACGTGTAGAATCAATGGGTATGCAAGATAAAATTTTCCGTGTTGTTGTCCCGGAAGAAGTAGAAGTAGAAATGAAAAATGGTAAAGAAAAAATAACGAAAAGAAAAGTGTTCCCAGGTTACGTATTAGTAGAACTAATCATGACTGACGATTCTTGGTATGTTGTTCGTAATACGCCAGGTGTAACAGGCTTTGTCGGTTCTTCTGGTTCAGGATCTAAACCATCGCCTCTATTAGAAGAGGAAGTTGTTACCATCATGAAGCATATGGGAATGGACAATGAAGTGGTTGATTTCGAATTTGAACTTCATGAAACAGTGCGTGTAAATGAGGGGCCATTCGCGGATTATACAGGTGCGATTGAAGAAATTGRTGTGGAAAAGAAAAAAGTTAGCGTGCTTGTAGACATGTTCGGTCGCGAGACTCCGGTTGAACTTGATTTCCATCAAATTGAAAAATTATAAAATGAAACTTGAAATGAATTGTAAAAAGTGATAATATCTTTTAAGTCAGTACGTCTTCGGTAACGGAGACGTTTTTTGAAAAAGATTTTATCATTATGATAAAATATGAAGTGGGAGGGCAAATCACTGCCCAATTGACCACATCACGGACTTAAGGAGGTGTGTCTCGTGGCTAAAAAGGTAATTAAAATGGTAAAACTTCAGATTCCTGCAGGTAAAGCTAATCCAGCTCCGCCGGTTGGTCCAGCATTAGGACAAGCAGGTGTTAACATCATGGGCTTCTGTAAAGAGTTTAACGCTCGTACAGCTGATCAAGCTGGTCTTATCATCCCTGTTGAAATTACGGTATTTGAAGACCGTTCATTCACTTTCATTACTAAAACTCCTCCTGCTGCTGTTCTTCTTAAGAAAGTAGCTGGTATTGAGTCTGGTTCTGGTGAACCAAACCGTAATAAAGTGGCAACTGTTAAGCGTGATAAAGTACGCGAAATCGCTGAAACTAAAATGCCTGACCTAAACGCTGCTAGCGTAGAAGCTGCAATGCGTATGGTTGAAGGTACTGCGCGCAGTATGGGCATCGTTATCGAAGACTAATTCGATTTGTTTTTTGTAAAAAAGGTTGCGGGTCTGGAATTCCAATTCGCAACCTTTATTATCGTAAATGATCATCATTTTTAAATAAATGGATGGGCGCACATCCTCGGGGGTTCCCGGAATGAAGGCGTAAACGTGGGAGGTTATTCCGCTAAAACCACATTCAAGGAGGAAACAAACATGGCTAAAAGAGGTAAAAAGTACGTTGAAGCTGCGAAGCTTGTTGATCGTGCATCTGCTTACTCTGCAACAGAAGCAGTAGAATTAGTAAAGAAAACAAACACAGCTAAATTTGATGCAACTGTAGAAGCTGCATTCCGTTTAGGTGTTGACCCTAAGAAAGCTGACCAACAAATTCGTGGTGCAGTTGTTCTTCCACACGGTACTGGTAAAGTACAACGTGTATTAGTATTCGCTAAAGGCGAAAAAGCAAAAGAAGCTGAAGCTGCTGGCGCTGAATTCGTAGGCGATGCTGATTACATCGGTAAAATCCAAAAAGGTTGGTTTGATTTCGATGTAGTAGTAGCAACTCCTGATATGATGGGTGAAGTTGGTAAACTTGGTCGTGTATTAGGACCTAAAGGTTTAATGCCAAACCCTAAAACTGGAACAGTTACTTTCGATGTAACTAAAGCTGTTAACGAAATCAAAGCTGGTAAAGTTGAATACCGCGTTGATAAAGCTGGTAACATCCACGTTCCAATCGGTAAAGTATCTTTCGAAGATGCTAAATTAGTAGAAAACTTCAAAACAATTGCTGRCACGCTACAAAAAGCTAAGCCAGCTGCTGCAAAAGGTACTTACATGAAGAACGCAACTGTTGCTTCTACAATGGGACCTGGCGTACGCGTAGACGTTTCTACACTTGCGTAAAAATTGGAAGTTGACTTCATAAAGAAGTTTTAATATAATCATTTATGTTGTGAATTTTAATAGTGTACCGTAGACAGTAGGAGTCGATTCGACTTAATTTCCTACCTAGGTGTTAATATACGAAGCGGAATCTTTTTTCTGTGACTATATGCCTCCATGTCTACAAGTTGGGCATGGAGGTTTTTAGTGCACTTTCGGTACATCTTCTATATAATCTACAGGAGGTGTAATAACATGAGCAAAGTAATCGAAACTAAACAACAAGTTGTAACTGAAATCGCTGAAAAACTTCGCGCGAGTAAATCTACAATTGTTGTTGACTACCGTGGTTTAACAGTTTCTGAAGCAACAGAATTACGTAAAAACTTACGTGAAGCTGGCGTTGAGTTCAAAGTTTACAAAAACTCTTTAACTCGTCGTGCTGCAGAGTCTGCTGAAATGGCTGAGTTAAACGAATTCTTAACAGGACCAAACGCAATCGCGTTCAGTAACGAGGATGTAGTTGCTCCTGCGAAAGTATTAAACGACTTCGCTAAAAATCATGAAGCTTTAGAAATTAAAGCGGGCGTAATCGAAGGTAAACTTGTAACACTTGATGAGGTTAAAGCTATCGCTACTCTTCCATCACGTGAAGGCTTACTTTCTATGCTTCTTAGCGTTCTTCAAGCTCCAATCCGTAACCTTGCACTTGCTACTAAAGCAGTTGCAGATCAAAAGGAAGAGCAAGGCGCTTAATTTTTTAAAAGATAATTACTTGTTATCTATAAAACAATACAAACCTATTTAAGGGAGGATATTTACAATGACTAAAGAACAAATCATTGAAGCAGTTAAATCTATGACTGTATTAGAACTTAACGACTTAGTAAAAGCTATCGAGGAAGAATTCGGCGTAACTGCTGCTGCTCCTGTAGCTGTAGCTGGTGGCGCTGGTGAAGCTGCTGCTGAGCAAACTGAATTTGACGTAGTACTTGCAAGTGCTGGCGCTCAAAAAATCAAAGTTATCAAAGCTGTACGTGAAATCACTGGTCTTGGCTTAAAAGAAGCTAAAGAATTAGTTGACAACACTCCAAAAGCAATCAAAGAAGGCGTTACTAAAGAGGAAGCTGAAGAAATGAAAGCTAAACTTGAAGAAGTTGGCGCTGCTGTAGAAGTTAAGTAATTAACTTTTGGTGCTTTAAAAAAAGCTCGCTCTTATGCGAGCTTTTTTTTTAACTGTAAAGAAAAGAGGTGGCCATATGGCAGACCATTATTTTTCTAACGACCCTTCTAGTAAAAGTGATCGTAAACGATGGGAAGTTACACTTCGTGAATCTCGATTCACTTTTTTATCTGACCATGGGGTGTTCTCGAAAAACGAAGTGGACTTTGGTTCTCGTCTTTTAATTGAAGCGTTTCAAATGCCAGATGTTAAAGGTAATGTGTTAGACGTAGGATGTGGGTACGGTCCAATCGGTTTGTCGTTAGCGAAAGAGTTTCAAAATCGTGAAATTCACATGGTGGATGTGAATGAAAGGGCCTTGGGACTTGCAAAAGAAAATGCCGCTAATAACAGAATTGAAAATATACGTATTTTGCAAAGTAGTGTCTATGAAAATGTAGATGGCAAGTATGCTGTTATTCTATCTAATCCTCCAATTCGTGCTGGTAAAGATATCGTGCATGAGATTTTAGAAAAGGCTGTGGAGTATTTAGTTTCAGGTGGAGAATTGTGGATTGTTATTCAAAAGAAACAAGGTGCGCCATCTGCGATGAAAAAACTAGAAGAAGTATTTTCTGAAGTTGAAGTTGTAGAAAAGAAAAAAGGATATTATATCATAAAATCAAAAAAGCGTTGACGGTTATTTTTGGCTATGTTAACATTATACAATGCCAATATATGATTTTCTGCGTTGAGAAAGATGTATATTTTTGCTTCTCTTGGAAAAGATAGTAAAATCAGCAGATTATGAAACAGAATGATGGTTTTCTTATAGAAGCCATTTTTCTTTTTTGAGCAGGTAGAAAGACTCAACGTATCTATCTTTAAGAGAAAAAAACTACGCTAATAGCAGTAGTTGTATTTATTTGTGATTTTGCACAAATTTTTTTGTGCATTTATAATACTCATGATTTGAGGGGTGAAGCAGTTGACAGGTCAACTAGTTCAATACGGACGCCACCGCCAACGAAGAAGTTATGCCCGTATTAGTGAAGTATTAGAGTTACCAAATCTTATCGAAATTCAAACCTCTTCTTATCAGTGGTTTCTTGATGAGGGTTTGCGAGAAATGTTCCAAGACATTTCTCCGATCGAAGACTTTACGGGAAATCTATCGCTTGAATTTATCGACTACAGCTTGGGTGAACCTAAATACTCTGTAGAAGAATGCAAAGAGCGTGATGTGACGTATGCAGCACCACTTCGTGTAAAAGTGCGTCTAATCAACAAGGAAACTGGTGAAGTAAAAGAACAAGATGTGTTCATGGGAGATTTCCCACTCATGACAGAGACTGGAACATTCGTAATTAACGGTGCAGAACGTGTTATCGTTTCCCAGTTAGTTCGCTCTCCAAGCGTATACTATAGTGGCAAAGTGGATAAAAACGGAAAACGTGGTTTTACTGCTACTGTAATTCCAAACCGCGGAGCTTGGTTAGAGTATGAAACAGATGCTAAGGATGTTGTATATGTGCGTATTGACCGTACGCGTAAACTTCCTGTAACTGTTTTGTTACGCGCATTAGGGTTTGGCTCTGATCAAGAAATCACCGAGCTTTTAGGTGATAACGAATACTTAAGCAATACGTTAGAAAAAGACAACACAGATAGCACWGAGAARGCATTGCTTGAAATTTATGAGCGTCTACGCCCTGGTGAACCACCAACAGTAGAAAATGCAAAGAGCTTACTTGTGTCTCGTTTCTTTGATCCGAAGCGCTACGATTTAGCAAATGTAGGTCGCTATAAGATCAACAAAAAGCTACACATTAAAAACAGATTGTTTAACCAACGTTTAGCTGAAACACTGGTGGATCCAGAAACTGGTGAAATTTTAGCGGCAGAAGGAACAGTCTTAGATCGTCGTACACTGGATCGCATTCTACCTTACTTAGAGAAAAACATTGGATTCAAAACAGCGAAACCAATGGGTGGAGTGGTAGCAGGCGATGTTGAGCTGCAATCTATTAAGATTTATGCTCCAGAATCAGAAGGCGAACGATCTATAAACGTAATTGGGAATGCAAATATTACTCGTGATATAAAACACATCACACCAGGTGATATTCTTGCTTCTATTAGCTACTTCTTTAACTTGCTATATAAAGTAGGGGATACAGATGATATTGACCACTTAGGAAATCGTCGTCTGCGTTCTGTAGGAGAGTTACTACAAAACCAATTCCGTATCGGTCTTTCTCGTATGGAACGTGTTGTTCGTGAGAGAATGTCGATTCAAGATACAAATGCAATTACACCACAAGCGTTAATTAACATTCGCCCGGTTATTGCATCTATTAAAGAGTTCTTCGGAAGTTCTCAGTTATCTCAGTTCATGGATCAAACAAACCCATTAGCAGAGTTAACTCACAAACGAAGACTATCTGCATTAGGACCCGGTGGTTTAACGCGTGAGCGCGCAGGCTTTGAAGTACGTGACGTTCACTACTCTCACTATGGTCGTATGTGTCCAATTGAAACACCAGAGGGACCAAACATCGGTTTGATTAACTCATTATCTTCGTTTGCGAAAGTAAATGAGTTTGGTTTCATTGAAACGCCATACCGTCGTGTTGACCCAGAAACTGGTCTTGTAACAGGGCAGGTTGATTATTTAACAGCAGATGAGTAAACAGCCTGGTGTTGTTGAGCGCGTAGAAGCACGTGAAGTTTGGGTACGTCGCTATGTAGACGTTGACGGTCAAACAGTAAAAGGCGACTTAGATCGCTACAAAATGCAAAAATTCATTCGTTCTAACCAAGGAACTTGCTACAACCAACGTCCAATCGTAAGTGTTGGAGACCAAGTTGTAAAAGGTGAAATCCTTGCGGATGGTCCTTCTATGGAACTAGGTGAACTGGCGCTTGGACGTAACGTGCTTGTTGGCTTTATGACATGGGACGGTTATAACTATGAGGATGCGATCATCATGAGTGAGCGCCTTGTAAAAGATGATGTGTACACTTCTATCCATATTGAAGAATATGAATCAGAAGCTCGTGATACGAAGCTTGGACCAGAAGAAATTACACGTGATATCCCGAATGTTGGAGAAGATGCACTTCGTAATCTTGACGAGCGCGGTATTATTCGCGTCGGTGCTGAAGTAAAAGATGGAGATCTACTTGTTGGTAAAGTAACGCCAAAAGGTGTAACAGAATTAACGGCAGAAGAACGTCTATTACATGCAATCTTCGGTGAAAAAGCACGTGAAGTACGTGATACATCACTACGTGTACCACACGGTGGTGGCGGTATTATCTTAGACGTAAAAGTGTTTAACCGTGAAGATGGCGATGAATTGCCACCAGGCGTGAATCAACTTGTACGTGCATATATCGTTCAAAAGCGTAAAATTTCTGAAGGTGACAAAATGGCCGGTCGTCATGGTAACAAAGGTGTTATCTCCCGTATTTTACCGGAAGAAGATATGCCTTACTTACCAGATGGTACGCCAATCGATATCATGTTAAACCCATTAGGGGTACCATCTCGTATGAATATCGGTCAGGTATTAGAGCTTCATCTTGGTATGGCAGCAAGATACCTTGGTATTCACATTGCAACACCGGTATTCGATGGTGCTCGTGAGGAAGATGTATGGGGCACAATTGAAGAAGCTGGTATGGCAAATGACGCGAAAACAATCCTGTATGACGGACGTACTGGTGAGCCATTCGATAACCGTGTATCTGTTGGTGTCATGTATATGATCAAACTTGCGCACATGGTTGACGATAAACTTCATGCTCGTTCTACTGGACCATACTCACTTGTAACGCAGCAACCTCTTGGAGGTAAAGCTCAGTTCGGTGGACAGCGTTTCGGTGAGATGGAGGTTTGGGCACTTGAAGCTTATGGTGCTGCTTATACTCTTCAAGAAATCTTAACAGTGAAGTCTGATGATGTTATTGGACGTGTTAAGACGTATGAAGCAATTGTTAAAGGTGAAAATGTTCCAGAACCAGGCGTTCCTGAATCATTCAAAGTATTGATTAAAGAACTGCAAAGTTTAGGTATGGACGTTAAAATGATGTCTATCAACGATACAGAAATTGAAATGCGTGATACGGAAGATGACGATGATCATCAATCAGCAGATAAATTGAATGTTGAAGTTGAGACAACTAAGGAATAATTGGGATAACCTGTAGACTAAAAGGGAGGTAGGCCCCTTGATAGATGTAAATAACTTTGAATATATGAAGATTGGACTTGCTTCACCTGACAAGATTCGTTCTTGGTCATACGGTGAAGTTAAGAAACCAGAAACAATTAACTATCGTACGTTAAAGCCTGAAAAAGATGGCTTGTTCTGTGAGCGTATTTTCGGACCACAAAAGGACTGGGAATGTCATTGCGGGAAATATAAACGTGTACGTTATAAAGGTGTAGTTTGTGATCGATGTGGCGTTGAAGTAACGCGTGCAAAAGTTCGTCGTGAACGTATGGGTCATATCGAATTAGCTGCTCCTGTATCTCATATTTGGTATTTCAAAGGTATCCCGAGCCGCATGGGACTTGTCTTAGACATGTCCCCTCGCGCGCTTGAAGAAGTAATTTATTTCGCTTCTTATGTTGTAACAGAAAGTGGAGATACACCACTTGATAAGAAGCAATTACTTTCTGAAAAAGAATACCGTGCATATCGTGATCGATATGGCAGTACATTCCATGCTGCTATGGGTGCAGAAGCGATTAAAAAATTACTGCAAGACATCGATTTAGATAAAGAAGTAGACTTCTTAAAAGAAGAATTAAAAACAGCACAAGGACAACGCCGTACTCGTGCTATTAAACGTCTAGAAGTATTAGAAGCATTCCGTAACTCTGGAAATCACCCATCTTGGATGATCTTAGAGGTTCTTCCAGTTATCCCACCAGAACTACGCCCGATGGTACAGTTAGATGGTGGACGTTTTGCTACTTCTGACTTAAACGACTTATATCGTCGTGTAATTAACCGTAACAACCGTTTAAAACGTCTATTGGACTTAGGTGCACCAAGCATTATCGTTCAAAACGAAAAACGTATGTTACAAGAAGCTGTAGACGCATTAATCGATAATGGTCGCCGTGGCCGTCCAGTTACTGGACCAGGTAACCGTCCATTAAAATCACTATCTCACATGCTTAAAGGTAAACAAGGACGTTTCCGTCAAAACTTATTAGGTAAACGTGTTGACTACTCTGGCCGTTCTGTAATCGTYGTAGGACCGAACTTAAAGATGTACCAATGTGGATTGCCGAAAGAAATGGCACTTGAATTGTTTAAACCTTTCGTTATGAAAGAGTTAGTTGGAAAAGGATTAGCACACAACATTAAGAGTGCTAAACGTAAAATCGAGCGTGTACACCCTGAAGTTTGGGACGTTTTAGAATCTGTGATCAAAGAGCATCCAGTGCTTCTAAACCGCGCACCAACACTTCACCGTCTTGGTATCCAGGCGTTTGAACCTACACTAGTAGAAGGTCGTGCAATCCGTCTTCACCCACTTGTATGTACTGCATACAACGCGGACTTTGACGGTGACCAAATGGCGGTTCACGTTCCGTTATCATCAGAGGCACAAGCAGAAGCTCGTATCCTTATGTTAGCGGCACAAAACATCTTGAATCCAAAAGACGGAAAACCAGTTGTTACTCCATCTCAGGATATGGTATTAGGTAACTATTACTTAACACTTGAGCGCGAGGGTGCAATCGGTGAAGGTATGGTCTTCAAAGATGCAAACGAAGCAATACTTGCATACCAAAATGGATATGTACATCTGCACACACGTGTTGCAGTTGCTGCGAGTTCGGTAAATAATGTAACGTTTACTGAAGAGCAAAAGAGTAAGCTTCTATTAACAACAGTTGGTAAATTAATATTTAACGAAATCTTACCAGAGTCGTTCCCTTATATTAATGAACCAACAAACTCAAACCTTGAAAAAGAAACACCAGCGGAATATTTCGTTGAAAAAGGTGCGAACATTAAAGAAATTATTGCTAGTCGCGAAGAAGTGGCACCATTTAGCAAGAAAATCCTTGGTAATATTATTGCGGAAGTATTCAAACGTTTCCAAATTACAGAAACGTCTCGCATGCTTGACCGTATGAAAAACTTAGGATTTAAATACTCTACAAAAGCTGGTATTACAGTTGGGGTATCAGATATTCTTGTATTAGGTGAAAAAGATGAAATTCTCCATGAAGCACAAGCAAAAGTAGATAATGTAATTAAACAATTCCGTCGCGGTTTAATCACGGAAGAAGAACGTTACGATCGYGTTATCTCTATTTGGAGTAATGCAAAAGATGTTATCCAAGGAAAGCTGATGAAATCCTTGAATAAACGCAACCCAATCTTCATGATGAGTGATTCCGGTGCCCGTGGTAACGCATCGAACTTTACCCAGCTTGCTGGTATGCGTGGTCTGATGGCCAATCCATCTGGTCGTATCATTGAGCTTCCGATCAAATCGAGTTTCCGTGAAGGTTTAACAGTACTTGAGTACTTCATCTCTACGCATGGTGCGCGTAAAGGTCTTGCCGATACAGCACTTAAAACTGCCGATTCTGGTTACTTAACACGTCGTCTTGTAGACGTTGCACAAGATGTAATTGTTCGTCAAGATGATTGTGGAACAGATCGCGGTTTACTAATTGGTGCGATTAAAGAGGGTAATGAAGTTATTGAGTCACTATATGATCGTCTTGTTGGACGTTTTGCAAGAAAAACTGTAAAACATCCTGAGACAGGTGAAGTATTAGTTGTTGAAAATCAATTAATTACTGAAGATATTGCTCATATCGTTGAAAAGTCGGGTGTTGAAACTGTAAACATTCGTTCAGCGTTTACGTGTAATACTCGCCATGGTGTATGTAAGAAGTGTTACGGTCGTAACTTAGCAACTGGTACAGACGTAGAAGTAGGAGAAGCGGTAGGTATTATCGCAGCTCAATCTATCGGTGAGCCAGGTACACAGTTAACGATGCGTACGTTCCATACAGGTGGGGTTGCCGGGGATGATATCACACAAGGTTTACCTCGTATCCAAGAGATCTTCGAAGCTCGTAATCCGAAGGGGCAGGCAGTTATCAGTGAAATTGACGGTGTTATCGCAGCGATCAACGATGTTAAAGATCGCCAAGAAGTAGTTGTACAGGGTGAAGTTGAAGCTCGTACGTATGCTATTCCTTACGGTGCTCGTCTGAAAGTAACTCTAGGACAGCCAATTAGCCACGGTAAAGAGTTAACAGAAGGTTCTATTGATCCGAAGGAATTACTAAAAGTAACGGACATTACAGCAGTTCAAGAATACTTATTACGTGAAGTTCAAAAAGTATACCGTATGCAAGGGGTAGAAATTGGTGACAAACACGTAGAAGTAATGGTACGTCAAATGCTACGTAAAGTTCGTGTAAGTGATGCGGGTGAAACAGATGTATTACCAGGAACATTACTAGATATCCATCAGTTTACTGATGCGAATGCGAAGGTGTTACTGAAAGGTAAACAACCAGCAACGGCTAGACCGGTTCTACTTGGTATTACAAAAGCTTCACTTGAGACAGATTCGTTCTTATCTGCGGCGTCATTCCAAGAAACAACTCGTGTTCTAACAGATGCAGCAATTAAGGGTAAACGCGATGAGCTTCTAGGATTGAAAGAGAATGTTATTATCGGTAAGCTTGTTCCTGCTGGAACAGGTATGAATCGTTATCGCAAAGTGGATCTTGTAAAAACAACACAAGATAACATGAATGTAGAAAACGATGAAGTTTATGTGGAACAGTAAAATTTTCCGTCGTAAATTTTGTATAAAAACAGCTAATCCTAGTTGACATTGTATGAGACAAAATGTTACTATAATCAAGGTTGCTCCTGAACGATGCTTTGGAGGATATTTATATGTCTTATCAAAAAGTGTCAAATGCTGAAAATGTAGTCGTTGGTCATAAACGAACATTGGAAGCAATCAAAAATGGTATAGTTAAAGAAGTTGTTATTGCGGAAGATGCTGATGTGCGGTTAACCCATGTTATCATTCGTACTGCCTTGCAACATAACATACCCATAACCAAAGTTGAATCAGTTCGTAAGCTTGGAAAAGTTTCGGGGATTCAAGTGGGAGCTTCAGCAATAGGAATAATAAGTTAAAACTGTTTTTGTGAGGAGAGAGCATTTGCTCTTCCTTGCAAAAACTTTGTTTTCAACTAATAATGAACCACCTGGATATGTGGTCATACAAACATGCGAAGGGAGGATAATCAAATGCCTACTATTAACCAATTAGTGAGAAATGGTCGTACTGATAAAGTATGGAAGTCTAAATCACCTGCGTTAAACAAAGGTTTTAATTCTTTAAAGAAAAAATCAACTGATATCTCTGCACCTCAAAAACGTGGTGTGTGTACTCGTGTTGGTACAATGACTCCGAAGAAACCTAACTCAGCGTTACGTAAATACGCTCGTGTACGTTTAACAAATGGTATTGAAGTTACAGCTTACATCCCAGGTATCGGTCATAACCTACAAGAGCATAGCGTAGTATTAATTCGCGGTGGTCGAGTAAAGGATTTACCAGGGGTACGTTACCACATCGTTCGTGGTGCGCTTGATACAGCTGGTGTTGACAAACGTATGCAAGGACGTTCTAAATATGGTACTAAGCGACCAAAACCTGCTAAAAAATAATAAATTTATAATGAAAGGAGGAACTCAATATGCCTCGTAAAGGACCTGTTGCGAAACGTGACGTGTTACCAGATCCAATGTACAATTCTAAGCTTGTAACACGCCTAATCAACAAAATGATGGTTGACGGTAAAAAAGGTAAATCTCAAACAATTCTTTATAACGCTTTCGAGATCGTTCGTGAACGTTCAGATAAAGAACCAATGGAAGTATTCGAGCAAGCTCTTAAGAACATCATGCCTGTTCTTGAAGTACGCGCTCGTCGTGTTGGTGGTGCTAACTACCAAGTTCCAGTTGAGGTTCGTCCAGAACGCCGTACAACTTTAGGTCTTCGCTGGTTAGTAAACTATGCTCGCCTTCGTGGTGAAAAAACTATGGAAGAGCGTCTAGCTTACGAAATCTTAGATGCATCTAACAACGCTGGTGCAGCTGTTAAGAAACGTGAAGATACTCATAAAATGGCAGAAGCTAACAAAGCATTTGCTCATTACCGTTGGTAGGATTCAACGTAAAATAAATGTAAGCATAAACCGCTTTATTTGTCGCTTATGGAAGTGTGGAGAGGGAGAATGCCTCTCCCTTTCGTTGGGCGCTCGTTTTACATAATGAGGGTACTGGACACTGGCATATGTAACAATATAAAGTGGCTTTTTTGCTACTTAAAATAAAATAATCCAATCCATATATGGAAGGAGCAAGACACCAAATGACTAGAGAGTTCTCTTTAGAAAACACTCGTAATATTGGTATCATGGCTCACATCGATGCTGGTAAAACAACAGCAACTGAGCGTATTCTGTATTACACAGGACGTATTCATAAAATCGGTGAAACTCATGAAGGTGCATCTCAGATGGACTGGATGGAGCAAGAGCAAGAACGTGGTATCACAATTACTTCTGCTGCAACTACAGCACAATGGAAAGGTCACCGTGTAAATATCATTGACACTCCAGGACACGTAGATTTCACAGTAGAAGTAGAACGTTCTTTACGCGTACTTGATGGCGCAGTAGCAGTACTTGATGCACAATCTGGTGTAGAACCACAAACAGAAACTGTTTGGCGTCAGGCTACTACTTATGGTGTACCTCGTATCGTATTCGTTAACAAAATGGATAAGATTGGTGCAGATTTCTTATACTCTGTAGGAACAATCCACGATCGTTTGCAAGCAAACGCACATCCAATTCAGTTACCAATCGGTGCTGAAGACGAGTTCAATGGTATTATTGACCTTGTTGAAGAGTGTGCTTACATGTACAGTAACGATTTAGGAACAGACATCGAGCGTGTTGAAATTCCTGAAGAGCACAAAGAATTAGCTGAAGAATACCGTGGRAAACTTATTGAAGCGGTAGCTGAGCTTGATGAAGAAATGATGATGAAGTACCTAGAAGGTGAAGAAATCACTGTAGAAGAGCTTAAAGMTGGTATCCGTAAGGCTACAACTTCTGTWGAATTCTTCCCAGTAATCTGTGGTTCTGCATTCAAAAATAAAGGTGTTCAAATTCTGTTAGACGCAGTTATTGACTACCTACCATCTCCATTAGATGTACCCGCTATTAAAGGTACTCTTCCGGATACGGAGGAAGCTATCGAGCGTAAGTCTAGCGATGAAGAACCATTCGCAGCTCTAGCATTCAAAATCATGACTGACCCTTATGTTGGTAAGTTAACGTTCTTCCGTGTGTACTCTGGTGTGTTAAACTCTGGATCATACGTGAAAAACTCAACTAAAGGTAAGCGTGAGCGTGTAGGTCGTATCCTACAAATGCACGCTAACAGCCGTGAAGAGATTTCAACAGTTTACGCTGGTGATATCGCTGCTGCTGTAGGTTTAAAAGATACTACTACTGGTGATACTCTTTGTGATGAGAAGAGTCTTGTTATCCTTGAGTCTATGGAATTCCCAGAACCAGTTATCTCTGTAGCTATCGAACCAAAATCTAAAGCTGACCAAGATAAAATGGGTACAGCATTATCTAAGCTTTCTGAAGAAGATCCAACATTCCGTGCTCACACTGACCAAGAAACTGGCCAAACAATCATCGCTGGTATGGGTGAACTTCACCTTGATATCATTGTTGACCGTATGCGCCGTGAATTCAAAGTGGAAGCAAACGTTGGTGCTCCTCAGGTAGCATACCGTGAGACTTTCCGCGCTGCTGCGAAAGTTGAAGGTAAGTTCGCTCGTCAATCTGGTGGTCGTGGACAATTCGGTCACGTTTGGATTGAGTTTGAACCTAATGAAGAAGGTAAAGGATTCGAATTCCAAAACAAGGTTGTCGGTGGTGTAGTTCCACGTGAATACATCCCAGCTGTTGGAGCGGGTCTTGAAGACGCACTTAAAAATGGTGTACTAGCTGGTTATCCACTAGTTGATATTAAAGCTGCGTTAGTTGACGGATCTTACCATGATGTCGATTCATCTGAGATGGCGTTCAAAATCGCTGCATCTATGGCGCTTAAAGCTGCGGTTTCTAAATGTAGCCCAGTAATTCTTGAGCCAATGATGAAAGTTGAAGTTGTAATTCCTGAAGAGTACATGGGTGACATTATGGGCGACGTAACATCTCGTCGTGGACGTGTAGAAGGTATGGAAGCTCGCGGTAACGCACAAGTTGTTCGCGCTATGGTTCCACTTTCTGAAATGTTCGGTTATGCAACAGCATTACGTTCTAACACTCAAGGACGCGGAACATTCTCAATGACATTTGATCATTATGAAGAAGTACCGAAGTCTGTTTCTGAAGAAATTATTAAAAAAAATAAAGGTGAATAATTGATTTTTATCGATTGTTCAAGTATAACTACTTATGTAAGCTTAGAAAGTGAGATGCAAGTTTCACTTTCTAGTCTAAATATAAAATAACCTATATAAACTAAGGAGGAATTTAGAATGGCTAAAGCTAAATTCGAACGTTCTAAACCCCATGTTAACATCGGTACAATCGGCCACGTTGACCATGGTAAAACTACATTAACTGCTGCGATCACTACAGTTCTTGCAAAAGCTGGTGGTGCTGAAGCACGCGGATACGATCAAATCGACGCTGCTCCAGAAGAAAGAGAGCGCGGAATCACAATCTCAACTGCACACGTTGAGTACGAAACTGAAACTCGTCACTATGCACACGTTGACTGCCCAGGTCATGCTGACTATGTTAAAAACATGATCACTGGTGCTGCTCAAATGGACGGCGGTATCTTAGTAGTATCTGCTGCTGATGGTCCAATGCCTCAAACACGTGAGCACATCCTTCTTTCTCGTCAAGTAGGTGTTCCTTACATCGTTGTATTCTTAAACAAATGCGACATGGTAGATGACGAAGAATTATTAGAATTAGTAGAAATGGAAGTTCGCGACCTATTATCTGAATACGGATTCCCAGGCGACGATATTCCTGTAATTAAAGGTTCTGCTCTTAAAGCTCTTCAAGGAGAAGCTGAGTGGGAAGAAAAAATCATCGAATTAATGACTGAAGTTGATGCTTACATCCCAACTCCAGAACGTGAAACTGACAAACCATTCTTAATGCCTATCGAGGATGTATTCTCTATCACAGGTCGTGGTACAGTTGCAACTGGTCGTGTTGAGCGTGGAATCGTTAAAGTTGGTGACGTAGTAGAAATCATCGGTCTTGCTGAAGAGAATGCTACTACAACTGTAACTGGTGTCGAAATGTTCCGTAAGCTTCTTGACCAAGCTCAAGCGTGGACGTACAGTAGGTTACGGTGTAGTTGCTACAATCGTTGCTGAGTAGTCTTTAATTAGATTATTAAAAACTCAAGGGATTCTCCCTTGAGTTTTTTTTATTGCTTATTACTATAGAAGAAAGAGATGCGTTTTCTATTTTTGGATGAGTTTCTTCTATAGTATATAAAACGAAAACAACACCCAAAAACTGTAAGGTGAATAAGAGTAGATGAAAACTTGATATTCTTTAAAGTGCCATGTATAATAGCAAAAGTAGAGAAAAGCAGATGCGAACAAAAAGATGCTTGCATCTAGACGAATAACATTGTATAATAGACAATGTTGGTCTTTGACTGCGATGAAGTGGAAGGTTGCTGACACACCCGGCCGCTTTGCCATGGCATGGTGTGGGGAAATTTCCATGGAGAAGGTCTATTTTAGAAATAGGCGAACGAAGGAGGGAAAATAATGGCAAAAGAAAAAATTCGTATCCGTTTAAAAGCTTATGATCACCGTATTCTTGATCAATCAGCTGAGAAAATTGTAGAAACAGCTAAGCGTTCTGGGGCAACAGTTTCTGGTCCAATCCCATTACCAACTGAGAAGACTATTTACACAATTCTTCGTGCTGTTCATAAGTACAAAGATTCTCGTGAACAATTCGAAATGCGCACGCACAAACGTCTAATCGACATCGTGAGTCCTACTCCGCAAACAGTAGATTCATTAATGCGTTTAGATTTACCATCTGGTGTAGATATCGAAATCAAATTATAATTCATATAACTTAAAAATGTAGGAGGTGTAACTCATGACCAAAGGAATCTTAGGAAGAAAGATCGGTATGACTCAAGTATTTGCTGAGAACGGTGAGTTAATCCCAGTAACGGTAATCGCTGCTAATCCAAACGTTGTTCTTCAAAAGAAAACAACTGAAACTGATGGCTACAACGCAATTCAGTTAGGATTTGAAGATAAACGTGAAAAGTTAACTAACAAACCTGAACAAGGCCACACTGCTAAAGCATCTACAACTCCTAAGCGCTTCATTCGCGAAATCCGCGATGCAGACGTGGACGGATTAGAGGTTGGTCAAGAGGTAAAAGTTGAAGTTTTCGCTGCAGGTGAAATCGTTGACGTAACAGGAATTTCTAAAGGTAAAGGTTTCCAAGGTGTTATTAAACGCCACGGACAATCTCGCGGACCTATGTCTCATGGTTCTCGCTATCACCGTCGTCCAGGTTCAATGGGGCCAGTTGCTCCGAACCGTGTATTCAAAGGCAAAAAACTTGCTGGACGTATGKGTGGAGACCAAGTTACTATCCAAAACTTAGAAATCGTTCAAGTTGACACTGAGCGCAACTTATTACTAGTAAAAGGTAACGTTCCAGGTGCTAAGAAATCTCTTGTAGTTGTTCAAGGCGCTGTGAAGGTTAGCAAATAATTCACAATAGGAAGGAGGAATTCCAATGCCAAAAGTTACTGTATATAACCAAACTGGTTCACAGGTTGGTGAAATCGAATTAGCTGAAGCTATTTTCGGTATCGAACCAAATGAAGCTGTACTATTTGAAGCTGTAATGATGCAACGTGCATCTTTACGTCAAGGTACACACAAAGTAAAAACTCGCTCTGAAGTTCGCGGTGGTGGTCGTAAACCGTGGCGTCAAAAAGGAACTGGACGTGCTCGTCAAGGTTCTATCCGCTCTCCTCAATGGCGTGGTGGTGGTACGGTATTCGGACCTACACCAAGAAGCTATGCGTACAAACTTCCTAAGAAAGTTCGTCGTTTAGCAATCAAATCTGCATTAGCTACTAAAGTAGTTGAGAACAACATTGTAGTTCTTGAGGACCTAGTGTTAAATGCACCAAAAACAAAAGACATGGTAGCAGTACTTAAAGGRTTAACTGTTGAGAAGAAAGCTCTTATCGTAACTGCTGATGCAAACGAATCTGTAGAGTTATCTGCTCGCAATATCCCTGGAGTAACAGTAATCACTGCTGATGGCGTAAACGTGCTAGATGTGCTTCATCATGATAAGCTAATCATGACAAAAGCGGCAGTGGAAAAAGTAGAGGAGGTGCTTGCATAATGAGAGATCCTCGTGATATCATTAAGCGCCCAGTTATCACTGAACGTTCTATGGAAATGATGGCTGAAAAAAAATACACGTTCGACGTGGACGTTAAATCTAATAAAACAGAGGTTAAAGACGCTATAGAAGCGATCTTTGGTGTTAATGTAGACAAAGTAAATATCATGAACTACAAGCCGAAAGCAAAACGTGTTGGTCGTCACGCTGGTTTTACTAGCCGTCGTCGTAAAGCAATCGTTAAGCTAACTGCTGACAGCAAAGAAATCGAAATCTTCCAAGGCGTTTAATTCTTACTAAAGAAGGAGGGAAATTGAGATGGGAATTAAAAAGTATAATCCAACTACTAACGGTCGTCGTAACATGACTACGAATGATTTCGCTGAAATCACGACCGACAGACCGGAAAAGTCTTTACTTGCTCCTTTAAGCAAAAAGGCTGGTCGTAATAACCAAGGTAAAATTACTGTACGTCATCAAGGTGGCGGACATAAGCGTCAATACCGTATCATCGACTTTAAGCGTAACAAAGATGGAATTCCAGGACGCGTTGCTACGATCGAATATGATCCAAACCGCTCTGCGAATATCGCATTAATTAATTACGTTGACGGTGAAAAACGTTACATTCTTGCTCCTAAAACTTTAGAAGTAGGTATGGAAGTTATGTCTGGTCCTGAATCTGACATTAAAATCGGTAACGCATTACCATTAATCAACATTCCAGTAGGTACTGTTGTTCATAACATCGAGCTTAAGCCTGGTCGTGGCGGACAATTAGTTCGTTCTGCTGGTACATCTGCTCAAGTACTTGGTAAAGAAGGAAAATACGTACTTGTACGTTTAACTTCTGGTGAAGTACGTTTAGTATTATCTGCTTGTCGCGCTTCAATCGGTCAAGTTGGTAACGAACAACACGAACTTATCAAAATCGGTAAAGCAGGTCGCTCTCGCTGGTTAGGTAAGCGCCCAACAGTTCGTGGTTCTGTAATGAACCCGGTTGATCACYCACACGGTGGTGGTGAAGGTCGCTCTCCAATCGGACGTAAGTCTCCAATGTCTCCATGGGGTAAACCAACTCTTGGATTCAAGACTCGTAAGAAAAACAAAGCGTCTGATAAATTTATCGTTCGTCGTCGTAAAAAATAATGGGATTGTAGTACGGTTCGCTTCAAGAACCGTACGCCAATCACGAAGGGAGGCACCAAAATGGCTCGTAGCTTAAAAAAAGGACCATTTGTCGATGATCACTTAATGAACAAAATGGAAAAATTAGTTGCATCTGAGCAAAAACAAGTTGTTAAAACTTGGTCTCGCCGTTCAACAATCTTCCCTCAGTTCATCGGACATACAATTGCTGTATATGATGGTCGTAAACACGTACCTGTGTACATCACTGAGGATATGGTTGGCCATAAGTTAGGTGAATTCGCACCAACTCGTACGTATAAAGGTCACCTTGCTGACGATAAGAAAACTAGAAGATAATGAGAGGAGGCACTTCAATGCAAGCTAAAGCAGTAGTGAGAACAGTTCGTATTGCTCCTCGTAAGGTTCGTTTAGTAGTAGACTTAATCCGAGGTAAGCAAGTGGGTGAAGCGATTGCTATCCTTAACCACACACCAAAAACTGCTTCTCCAGTTGTAGAAAAAGTTTTAAAATCTGCAATCGCAAATGCAGAGCACAATTATGAGATGGATATTAACAACCTAGTTGTTGAAAAAGTCTTCGTTGACGAAGGTCCAACGTTGAAACGTTTCCGTCCACGTGCAATGGGTCGTGCAAGCCAAATTAACAAACGCACAAGCCACATCACAGTTGTGGTATCAGAAAAGAAGGAGGGATAATCGATGGGTCAGAAGGTTAATCCAATTGGTCTTCGTGTCGGTATTATCCGCGACTGGGAATCTCGTTGGTTCGCTGAGAAAGATTATGCTACGTTATTACATGAAGACATCAAAATCCGTGAGTACATTACTGTACGCTTAAAAGATTCTGCTGTTGCTAAAGTAGAARTCGAACGTGCAGCAAATCGTGTAAATGTTACAATTCACACTGCAAAACCTGGTATGGTAATTGGTAAARGTGGTACTGAAGTTGAAGCACTTCGTAAAGCTCTTAACCAATTAACAGGCAAGCGTGTACACATTAACATTTTAGAAGTTAAGAGAGCTGATCTTAACGCTAAATTAGTAGGCGAAAACATCGCTCGTCAATTAGAAAACCGTGTATCATTCCGTCGTGCACAAAAGCAAGTTATTCAACGTGCTATGCGTGCAGGAGCAAAAGGTATTAAAACACAGGTTTCTGGTCGTCTTGGCGGAGCTGATATCGCTCGTGCAGAATCTTACAGTGAAGGAACTGTTCCACTTCATACACTTCGCGCTGATATTGACTATGCAGCAGTTGAAGCTGATACAACATACGGTAAATTAGGCGTAAAAGTATGGATCTACCGTGGAGAAGTCCTTCCTACAAAAAAGAAAGCTTCTGAGGAAGGAGGAAAATAATATGTTAATGCCTAAACGCGTAAAATATCGTAGAGAGCATCGTGGTAAAATGCGTGGTCGTGCAAAAGGTGGAACTGAAATCGCTTTTGGTGAATTTGGTTTACAAGCACTAGCTGCTTCATGGATTACAAACCGTCAAATCGAAGCTGCTCGTCGTGCAATGACTCGTCACATGAAACGTGGCGGTAAAGTATGGATTAAAATTTTCCCTTCTAAACCTTACACTGCAAAACCTCTAGAAGTACGTATGGGTTCCGGTAAAGGGGCACCAGAAGGCTGGGTAGCAGTAGTAAAACCTGGGAAAATTATGTTTGAAATTGCGGGTGTATCTGAAGAGGTAGCACGCGAAGCATTACGTCTTGCAGCTCACAAGTTACCTGTGAAATGTAAATTCGTAAAACGTGAAGAAAATGGTGGTGAATCTAATGAAAACTAATGATATTCGTGAATTAACCACTGCCGAAATCGAAACAAAAGTTAAAGCTTTAAAGGAAGAGTTGTTTAATCTTCGCTTCCAACTTGCTACAGGACAATTAGAGAACCCAACTCGCATTCGTGAAGTACGTAAAGCGATTGCTCGTATGAAAACTGTAGTTTGTGAAAGAGAGATCGGAATTAATCGATAAATTGAGGGGAGGTTTGCATAGTGAGCGAACGTAACCAACGCAAAGTTTATACTGGTCGTGTTGTTTCTGACAAAATGGACAAAACGATTACAGTTTTAGTTGAAACTTACAAAACTCATTCCTTATACGGAAAACGTGTTAAGTATTCTAAAAAGTATAAAGCCCATGATGAGCAAAACCAAGCGAAACTTGGCGATATCGTTAAAATCATGGAAACTCGCCCGCTTTCTGCTACTAAGCGTTTCCGTTTAGTTGAAATCGTTGAAGAAGCGGTTGTTATCTAAATAGACGAATCGGAATTTTTAGTCCGAAGGGAGGTTTCATAACATGATCCAACAAGAATCTCGTTTGAAAGTTGCTGACAACTCTGGTGCCCGCGAACTTTTAACAATTAAAGTATTAGGCGGCTCTGGTCGTAAATATGCTTATATTGGTGATATTATCGTTGCTACGGTAAAACAAGCAACACCAGGTGGCGTTGTTAAAAAAGGTGACGTTGTTAAGGCAGTAGTGGTACGTACGAAGAGCGGAGCTCGTCGTCCGGACGGTTCTTACATTAAATTTGATGAAAACGCAGCGGTTATCATCAAAGACGATAAGAGCCCACGTGGTACTCGTATCTTCGGACCAGTAGCTCGTGAATTACGTGATAGCAACTTCATGAAGATCGTTTCTTTAGCTCCAGAAGTTCTATAATTTAAGGTATTGCCTTGCTAAGGAGGTGCAGAATTAAGATGCATGTAAAAAAAGGTGATAAAGTTCAGGTAATCACTGGTAAAGACAAAGGAAAACAAGGTGTTATCCTTGTGGCTTTCCCAAAGCAAAACCGTGTTATCGTTGAGGGTGTTAACATCGTTAAAAAACACTCTAAGCCATCTCAATTAAATCCACAAGGTGGAATTATTACGAAAGAAGCACCTATTCACGTTTCTAATGTTATGGTATTAGATCCGAAAACAGGCGAACCTACTCGCGTAGGCTTCAAAGTAGAAGATGGTAAAAAAGTGCGTATTGCAAAAAAATCTGGTGAATTATTAGATAAATAATTTTCTTAAGAAAGGAGGTCACTTCATTGAATCGCCTTAAAGAGAAGTTCCAAAAGGAAATTACTCCTGCTCTAATGAGCAAGTTTAACTATAAATCTGTGATGGAAGTACCGAAAATCGAAAAGATCGTAATCAACACTGGTGTTGGTGACGCGGTATCTAACTCAAAAGCTTTAGACAATGCAGTAGAAGAATTAACTCAAATCGCAGGTCAAAAACCTGTTGTAACTCGCGCTAAAAAATCAATCGCTGGTTTCCGTCTTCGTGAAGGTATGCCAATCGGTGCGAAAGTAACTTTACGCGGTCAGCAAATGTATGAGTTCTTCGACAAATTAGTATCAGTTTCTTTACCACGTGTACGTGATTTCCGTGGTGTTTCTAAGAAATCATTTGATGGTCGTGGGAACTACACATTAGGTGTTAAAGAGCAACTAATTTTCCCTGAGATTGATTATGATAAAGTAAGTAAAGTCCGAGGTATGGACATCGTAATCGTTACTACAGCGAAAACTGATGAAGAAGCTCGTGAACTTTTAACACAATTCGGTATGCCATTCCAAAAATAATGGAAGCCAACGCTAAGTAGAGGAGGCGAAAACGTGGCTAAAAAATCTATGATCGCGAAACAAAAGCGTACTCCTAAGTTTAAAGTACAAGAGTATACACGTTGCGAACGCTGCGGTCGTCCGCATTCTGTATACCGCAAATTTAAGCTTTGCCGTATTTGTTTCCGTGAACTTGCATATAAAGGTCAAATTCCTGGTGTTAAAAAAGCTAGTTGGTAAAACCCACAAATGGGAAGGAGGTAAAACACATGGTGATGACAGATCCAATTGCAGACATGCTTACTCGCATCCGTAATGCGAATATGGTACGTCATGAGAAATTAGAGGTTCCTGCTTCTAAAATCAAAAAAGAGATCGCTGAACTTTTAAAACGTGAAGGTTTCATTCGTGATGTAGAATACATCGGGGATAACAAACAAGGTATCCTTCGTATTTTCCTGAAATATGGTGCAAACAATGAACGTGTAATCACTGGATTAAAGCGTATCAGTAAACCTGGCTTACGCGTTTACGCAAAAGCTGATGAAGTACCTCGTGTACTTAACGGATTAGGTATCGCTCTTGTTTCTACATCTAAGGGAGTAATGACAGACAAAGATGCTCGTCAATTACAAACTGGTGGAGAAGTAGTAGCATACGTTTGGTAATATATATTTAAAACGAACGGAGGTGTGACCACATGTCTCGTATTGGTAAAAAGATTCTTGAAATCCCTGCAGGTGTTACTATTACAGTTGCAGAAGACAATACTGTAACAGTAAAAGGCCCTAAAGGTGAATTAACTCGTACTTTCAAAACTGATATGTCTATCAAAATTGAAGAAAATACACTAACAGTTGAGCGTCCATCTGAACAGAAGGAACACCGTGCATTACACGGTACAACTCGTGCTTTAATCGGAAACATGGTTGAAGGTGTAACTACAGGTTTCGTACGCGGACTTGAATTAGTCGGTGTTGGTTACCGTGCTCAAAAACAAGGTGATAAACTTGTTTTAAGCGTAGGTTATTCTCATCCAGTAGAAATGACTCCAGAAGCAGGACTTGAAGTTGAAGTACCTGTACCAACTAAAATCGTAATTAAAGGTATCGACAAGCAACGTGTTGGCGAATTTGCTGCTAACATCCGTGCTGTACGTGCTCCTGAGCCATATAAAGGTAAAGGTATTCGTTACGAAGGCGAAGTTGTTCGTCGTAAAGAAGGTAAAACTGCTAAGTAAACCCGTTAGGTGAAAGAAAGGAGTGACAAGAATGATCACTAAAGCTGCTAAAAATGCGACTCGTAAGAAAAGACATGCACGTGTACGTGCTAAACTTACTGGTACTGCAGAACGTCCACGTTTAAACGTGTACCGTTCTAACCAACATATTTACGCTCAAGTTATTGATGATGTAAATGGTGTAACATTAGTAAGTGCATCTACTCTTGATAAAGACCTTGCTCTTAACGGTACTAGCAATACTGAAGCTGCTACGAAAGTTGGAGAATCAGTTGCTAAGCGTGCTGTAGAGAAAGGCGTTAAAGAAGTAGTATTTGATCGCGGTGGTTACTTATACCATGGCCGTGTTAAAGCTCTAGCTGAAGCTGCTCGTGAGGCTGGATTACAATTTTAATGGTCAAAGGAGGGAAAATTGATGCAACGCATTGACCCAAGTAAATTAGAACTTGAAGAACGTGTAGTTACGATAAATCGTGTCGCGAAAGTTGTTAAGGGTGGTCGTCGTTTCCGCTTTGCTGCACTAGTTGTAGTTGGCGATAAAAACGGTCATGTTGGATTCGGTACTGGTAAAGCACAAGAGGTACCAGACGCAATCCGTAAAGCTATCGAAGACGCTAAGAAAAACCTAATCGCAGTACCATTAGTTGGTACAACAATTCCACATACAATCAACGGTCATTTTGGAGCTGGTGAAGTATTCTTAAAACCTGCTGCTGAGGGTACTGGTGTTATTGCTGGTGGACCTGTTCGTGCGGTACTAGAATTAGCTGGTGTACAAGATATTCTTTCGAAATCTCTTGGTACTAACACACCAATCAACATGATTCGCGCTACTGTGAACGGATTAAGCGAACTTAAGCGCGCTGAAGATGTTGCAAAATTACGCGGTAAATCTGTAGAAGAGCTACTAGGTTAAGGAGGGAAAACAAATGGCGAAAAAGTTAGAAATTACCCTCACTCGTAGTGTAATTGGTCGTCCACAAGATCAACGTGCGACGGTAGAAGCTTTAGGTCTTAAAAAGTTGAATTCAACTGTAGTTAAGGAAGAAACTCCTGCTATTCTTGGTATGATCAACAAAGTTTCTCACCTTATCTCTGTAAAAGAAGCTTAAGGATAACTCATTAATATAAGGAGGTGCCTGGGAATGAAACTTCATGAATTAAAACCTGCAGAAGGTTCTCGTAAAGTACGTAACCGTGTCGGTCGTGGTATCGGTTCTGGTAACGGTAAAACTGCTGGTAGAGGTCATAAAGGACAAAACGCACGTTCTGGCGGCGGTGTTCGTCTTGGCTTCGAAGGTGGTCAAACTCCACTATTCCGTCGTTTACCAAAACGCGGCTTCACAAACATTAACCGTAAAGAGTTTACTATTGTAAACTTATCAACGTTAAATCGTTTTGAAGATGGTACAGAAGTAACACCTGAATTATTGCTGGAAACTGGCGTTATCAGCAAGTTAAACGACGGTGTTAAAATTCTTGCAAGCGGAGCAGTAGAGAAAAAATTAACTGTTAAAGCGCACAAGTTCTCTTCAAGTGCTAAAGAAGCAATTGAAGCAGCTGGCGGATCAGTTGAGGTGATCTAATGTTTCGTACAATCTCCAACTTTATGCGCGTTGCTGAGATAAGACGTAAAATATTATTCACTTTAGCGATGTTAGTCGTATTCAGGATTGGCACGTTTATCCCAGTGCCATTTACAAATGGAGACGTACTGAAAGCACAAGATCAATTAAATGCCTTAGGTATCCTAAATACATTTGGCGGTGGCGCCTTGAAGAACTTCTCCATCTTCGCGATGGGAATCATGCCGTATATTACAGCATCCATCATCGTGCAATTATTGCAGATGGATGTTGTTCCTAAATTTTCGGAATGGTCGAAGCAAGGCGAAATGGGCCGTCGTAAACTAACGCAATTCACGCGTTACTTTACAATTGTTCTTGCGTTTATTCAGGGGTTTGGTATGTCAATCGGTTTTAACGGTATGGTAGGTGGGCAATTAATTTTGAATCCAGGTTGGAGCACTTATTTATACATTGCTACGGTACTGACTGCTGGTACTGCATTTTTAATGTGGTTAGGTGAACAGATTACATCTAAAGGTGTAGGTAATGGTATTTCCATTCTTATCTTTGGTGGTATTGCCGCAGCGATCCCAAGTGTTATATCTCAAGTGTATCAACAACAGTTTCAAAATATCGGAGATCAATTGTTCATGAGTATCGTTAAAGTTGCATTGATTTTACTAGCTGTGCTAGCAGTTATTGTTGGTGTTATTTTCATTCAACAGGCTGTTAGAAAGATCCCAATTCAATACGCGAAGCGTGTAACAGGAGGGAATGGGAATCATGCTGGAGCACAAAACACTCATTTACCACTTAAGGTAAATAGTGCGGGTGTTATTCCAGTCATTTTTGCTGTTTCATTCTTAATTACGCCTCCAACTATTGCACAGTTCTTCCCGAAACATGATGTATCGCAGTGGATTATTGCAAACTTTAACTATTCTCACCCAGTGGGAATGATCATATATGTTGCGCTCATTGTAGCCTTCACATATTTCTATGCATTTGTTCAGGTTAATCCAGAGCAAATGTCAGAGAATCTAAACAAGCAAGGTGGATATGTTCCAGGTATTCGTCCGGGTAAGAATACAGAACAATATCTAACAAAAATCTTGTATCGTTTGACCTTTGTGGGATCAATTTTCCTAGCAGCGATTGCAATCTTACCAGTTATCTTTACGAAATTGGGAAATCTTCCTCCATCTGCACAGATTGGTGGAACGAGTATGTTAATCGTTGTCGGCGTTGCTTTAGAAACAATGAAGCAGCTAGAAAGCCAATTGGTAAAACGCCATTACAAAGGGTTTATCAAGCAGTGAGTAAGTGGGAAGAACTGTCTTCCCTACATGCTCATGTACTGAGGGGGAACAAGGATGAACTTGATTTTAATGGGGCTTCCTGGTGCTGGTAAAGGTACACAAGCCGAACAGATTGTTGCCAAGTATAACATCCCTCACATCTCAACAGGAGATATGTTCCGTGCAGCTATGAAGGCTGAAACTGAACTTGGTTTACAAGCAAAATCTTTTATTGATAAAGGTGCGCTTGTTCCAGATGAAGTTACAATTGGAATTGTTCGTGAACGTTTAAGCCAAGAAGACTGTATTAAAGGCTTCTTATTAGATGGTTTCCCACGAACTGTTGCACAAGCATCAGCTCTTGAAGAGATTATGAAAGATCTTGGCAAAAAAATCGACTATGTTTTAAACATTAATGTGGATTCAGGGTTGTTATTAACACGCCTTACAGGCCGTCGCATTTGTAAAGAATGCGGTGCGACTTACCACTTAGAATTCAATCCGCCAGCAAAAGCTGATGTGTGCGATAAATGTGGTGGCGAATTATATCAACGCTCTGATGACAATGAAGAAACTGTAGCAAATCGTTTAGATGTAAATATTAAGCAAACAAAACCTTTGCTTGATTTCTACGAGGAGCTTGGCTACTTACAAAGCATTAATGGTGAGCAAGATATCAATAAAGTATTTGCTGATATCGATGTTCTCATCGGAGACTTAGCGTAATGATCATCTGCAAAACTCCTCGCGAGATAGAAATCATGCGAGAAGCTGGCAGGATCGTTGCTTTAACTCATCAAGAGTTGAAACAACATATTACTCCAGGAATTACAACGAAAGAGCTCGATCAAATAGCGGAAAAGACGATTCGAAAATATGGTGCTACGCCATCTTTTAAAGGATACAACGGATTTCCGGGGAGCATTTGTGCTTCTGTAAATGAAGAGCTTGTACACGGGATTCCAGGGAAGCGTAAGCTCGAAGAGGGCGATATCATCAGTATCGATATTGGTGCGAAATACAATGGGTACCATGGTGATTCTGCATGGACGTATCCAGTTGGAAACATTTCTGAATCTGTTCAAAAGCTACTTGATGTCACAGAAAAATCGTTGTATCTTGGTCTAGAACAAGTAAAACCAGGCGAAAGATTATCAAATATCTCGCATGCGGTTCAAACACATGCTGAAGAGAATGGGTTCTCGATCGTTAGGGAGTATGTTGGTCACGGAATCGGGCAAGACTTACATGAGGACCCTCAAATCCCGCACTATGGTCCACCAAATAGAGGCCCTAGATTAAAGCCGGGAATGGTCATCTGTGTTGAGCCGATGGTGAATCAAGGAAGACGATATGTAAAAACACTATCTGATGACTGGACAGTGGTAACGGTAGATGGTAAATGGTGTGCCCATTTTGAGCACACGATTGCTCTTACAGAAGCAGGATACGAAATCCTTACCACTTTATAAGTAGCTGGCTCTCCGGGATTTCAGAGCAGTGTAAAATGTTACTGATTTGAAGAAGGGAGAACTATTGAATGGCTAAAGATGATGTAATTGAAGTCGAAGGTACCGTTCTTGAAACGTTGCCAAATGCTATGTTCAAAGTAGAATTAGAGAATGGGCATGTCGTATTGGCTCACGTTTCTGGTAAAATCCGTATGAACTTCATTCGTATTTTACCAGGAGACAAAGTTACGGTAGAATTATCTCCGTACGATTTAAATCGTGGTCGTATTACGTACCGTTTTAAATAATATAGCACTCCGTAATCTTTAAGGAGGTTCGAGACATGAAAGTAAGACCGTCAGTTAAACCAATCTGCGAAAAATGTAAAGTTATTCGTAGACGTGGAAAAGTAATGGTTATTTGTGAAAACCCTAAACATAAACAAAAACAAGGTTAATCAGAAGGAGGTGCATTCAGAATGGCACGTATCGCAGGTGTAGATATTCCTCGTGACAAGCGCGTTGTTATTTCTTTAACTTACGTATTCGGCATTGGTCGCCCAACTGCTGAAAAAATCATTACAGAAGCTGGTATTTCTTCGGAAGCACGAGTTCGTGATTTATCGGAAGATGAATTAGGACGTATCCGTGATATCATCGATCGTATTAAAGTTGAGGGAGACCTTCGTCGTGAAGTATCTCTTAACATTAAACGTCTAATGGAGATCGGTTCTTACCGTGGTCTTCGTCACCGTCGTGGTTTACCAGTTCGTGGTCAAAACTCTAAAAACAATGCTCGTACACGTAAAGGTCCACGTCGTACAGTAGCAAATAAAAAGAAATAATAAGTAAAGGAGGTTGAACTAACAATGGCACGTAAAACAAACACTCGTAAAAAACGTGTGAAAAAGAATATTGAAGCTGGTATAGCTCATATTCGTTCTACTTTCAACAACACAATCGTAACACTTACAGATACTCACGGTAACGCACTTTCTTGGTCTAGTGCTGGTGCACTTGGTTTCCGTGGATCTCGTAAATCTACTCCATTCGCTGCGCAAATGGCTGCTGAAGCTGCTTCTAAAGTTGCAATGGAGCATGGTTTAAAAACTTTAGAGGTTACTGTTAAAGGTCCTGGTGCTGGTCGTGAAGCTGCAATTCGTGCTCTTCAAGCGGCAGGTCTAGAAGTAACAGCAATTAGAGATGTTACTCCAGTTCCTCATAATGGATGTCGTCCACCAAAACGTCGTCGTGTGTAATTTTTCTGTATAGAATTTTCCCTTTTGTCTATAATGGATATGATGCATTATCGAGAAATTTCGTACAGAAACATCGCTTGTTGTGCACAATCGGGAACTGCCTAAGGGGGACTTTCGGTTAAACAGAGGTTCTTCCTTTGTTTAACCGGGGTTTCGACGTTTTGAAGGAGGGTTTAGTTAATGATTGAAATCGAAAAACCGAAAATCGAAACGGTTGAACTTAACGAAGATGCTAAGTATGGTAAATTCGTGATTGAACCGCTTGAGCGTGGATATGGTACTACTTTGGGTAACTCCTTACGTCGTATTCTTTTATCCTCACTCCCTGGTGCCGCTGTAACTGCTATCCAAATCGATGGCGTTTTACACGAATTTTCAACAGTTGAGGGCGTAGTAGAAGATGTTACTACGATGATTTTAAACTTGAAAAAGTTAGCTCTTAAAATCTACTCTGAAGAAGAGAAGACGTTGGAAATCGATGTACAGGGCGAAGGTATTGTCACAGCTGCTGATATTACTCACGATAGTGATGTTGAAATCTTAAATCCAGATTTACACATTGCAACGTTAGCAAAAAATGCGCATTTCCGCATGCGTTTAACTGCAAAGCGTGGCCGTGGGTATACGCCAGCTGTTGCAAATAAAAGCGAAGATCAACCAATAGGAGTAATTCCTATTGATTCTATTTATACTCCAGTATCACGTGTGACTTACCAAGTGGAAAAGACACGTGTCGGACAAGTGGCTAATTATGATAAGCTTACGCTTGATGTATGGACGGATGGAAGCATCGGGCCAAAAGAAGCTATCTCTTTAGGTGCCAAAATCTTAACTGAGCATTTAAATATCTTTGTTGGTTTAACTGACGAAGCACAAAATGCTGAGATTATGGTCGAGAAGGAAGAAGATCAAAAAGAAAAAGTTCTTGAGATGACTATCGAAGAACTAGATCTTTCTGTTCGTTCTTATAATTGCCTAAAACGTGCAGGAATTAATACTGTACAAGAGCTTGCGAACAAAACAGAAGAAGATATGATGAAAGTTCGTAACTTAGGACGTAAATCCTTAGAAGAAGTTAAACATAAACTTGAGGAATTAGGTTTAGGTTTACGTAAAGACGACTGAGGATTTAAACCCATCAACAAAGGAGGGAACTACGAATGGCATACAGAAAATTAGGCCGTACAAGTGCGCAACGTAAAGCTATGTTACGTGATTTAGCTACTGATTTAATTATCAACGAGCGCATCCAAACGACAGAAACTCGTGCAAAAGAACTTCGTTCTGTAGTGGAAAAAATGATCACTTTAGGTAAACGCGGAGATCTTCATGCTCGTCGTCAAGCAGCAGCTTTCATCCGTAATGAGGTTGCTAACGCTGAGACTGGTCAAGATGCACTTCAAAAATTATTCGCTGATGTAGCTCCACGCTATGCTGAGCGCCAAGGCGGATACACTCGTATTGCAAAAATTGGTCCACGTCGCGGAGACGCAGCACCAATGGTAATTATCGAGTTAGTATAATGATGATTAAAAGGGCAGGACAGTTCTTTTCAAGTAACTGGTCATGGCCCTTTTTTTTTAAGTATAAAAATAGGCTAACTTGRCGAAAGAAAGGGTGCCTTGTATTGAAAAAAGAGAAACTTCGGACAGAAAATATATCATTTCAATATCCTGGGGCAGCCTCTTATGCATTAAAAGATGTTTCGTTTTCCTTATATRAAGGAGARTGGGTATCTGTTATTGGACAAAATGGTTCAGGGAAGTCTACACTTGCAAAATTATTGAATGGCTTATTTTTACCGGAATCAGGGAAAATTACTTTAAATGATACAATGATTTTATCAGAGGAAACAGTATGGGATGTTCGAAAGCAAATTGGKATGGTATTTCAAAATCCAGATAATCAATTTGTTGGAACGACAGTACAAGATGACGTTGTATTCGGCCTAGAGAACATCGGAATGCCGAGGGAGCAGATGATAGAAAGACTAGAACAAGCTCTGCAACTTGTCCGTATGGAAGATTTTTTAAATGAAGAACCCCATTCGTTATCTGGTGGACAAAAGCAGCGAGTCGCAATAGCAGGTGTTCTAGCACTTCAACCATCTATTTTAATACTAGATGAAGCAACTTCAATGTTAGACCCTCAGGGGAGACGTGAAGTAGTAGAAACGGTCAGACAACTTGTTGATCAAAAGGGTATTACGGTATTATCGATTACGCACGATTTAGAAGAAGCGGCACAGTCAGACCGTATTATTATTTTGAACAAGGGAGAAATACTAGAGGAAGGTACTCCAGAGCAAATTTTCAAATCCTCTCATATGCTCCAAGAGATTGGATTAGATGTACCTTTTTCGGTGAAAATAGCAGAATTATTAAAAAGAAATGAAATTCACTTGCAAAATACGCATCTTACAATGGAAAGCTTGGTGAACGAACTTTGGAGATTACATTCCAAAAAGTAGAACATCGTTATCAATATAAAACTCCATTTGAAAGACGCGCACTTTATGATGTAGACGTGTCGTTTCCAAGTGGGGGCTATTATGCCATTATCGGTCATACTGGTTCAGGTAAGTCGACGATGATTCAACATTTAAATGGTTTATTGCAGCCGACAAATGGTACGGTTCAAATTGGTGAACATTTAATTTCAGCAGGGAAGAAAGAGAAAAAGCTTAAGCCGCTACGAAAAAAAGTAGGGGTTGTCTTTCAGTTTCCAGAACATCAACTATTTGAAGAAACAGTTGAAAAGGACATTTGTTTTGGACCGACTAATTTTGGTGTATCTGAAGAAGAGGCAAAACAAAAGGCGAAAGATGCAATCCAGCTTGTTGGATTGGACATAGAGTTATTAGCACGTTCTCCGTTTGAATTAAGCGGTGGGCAAATGAGGCGTGTTGCAATAGCAGGCGTACTTGCGATGGAACCCGAAGTGCTTGTATTAGATGAACCTACAGCAGGGCTTGATCCAAAAGGACAGCACGAGCTCATGGAGATGTTTTACAATTTGCATAAGGAACAGGGGCTTACAGTCATTCTTGTTACCCATAATATGGAGGATGCCGCTAAGTATGCAGATCAAATAGTGGTCATGCATAAAGGAACGGTCTTTTTGCAAGGAAGAGCAGAGGAAGTATTTTCATATGCTGATGAATTAGAACAAATCGGTGTGGATCTTCCAATGTCTTTAAAGTATAAACGTGCAATTGAAGAGAAGTTTGGTATTTCAATTTCGAAGGCTACCTTATCTTTAGAGGATCTTACTCATGAAGTTGTACAGGTGTTACGAAAAGGTGGTCATGAATCATGCAGCAGTTGATTATTGGGAGATATATTCCAGGTCAGTCACTCATTCATCAACTTGATCCTCGTACGAAGCTGTTGATTGTCTTTTTATATGTATTTGTTGTTTTCTTAGCAAATAATGCGATTTCATATGGATTTTTATTTTTATATGCACTCATTGCTTTATTTTTTGCAAAAGTGCCGATTCGTTATGTACTTTCGGGCTTAAAACCAATTTTATGGATTTTTCTTTTTACATTTTTCCTGCATATTTTTACAAATAAAGAAGGGGACGTACTATTCCAGCTTGGTTGGTTTTCGATACATGAAAAAGGATTAGAGCAAGGGATATACATTTCTATACGATTCTTCGTTATTATTTTAATGACGACATTATTAACGTTAACGACGACACCTATTGAAATTACAGATGGGTTGGAGACGTTATTAAAGCCGTTCAAGCGTATAAAAGTTCCTGTTCATGAAATCGCATTAATGATGTCAATTTCACTACGTTTTATCCCGACATTAATGGATGAAACGAGTAAAATTATGAAAGCACAAGCGTCACGGGGCATTGATTTCGCCGGGGGACCTATAAAAGATAGGATGAAAGCTATTATCTCACTACTCGTTCCATTATTTATCAGTGCTTTTAAGCGTGCAGAGGACTTAGCGATTGCGATGGAATCTCGTGGATATAAAAGTGGCGAAGGACGTACTAAATTTAGGCAACTACGCTGGAAAATAAGTGATACAGTAACAATTGTAAGCTTACTTTGTTTAGCTTGTATTTTGGCATGGGTGCGGTCGTAATGGAGAATAGAGAAATGGAAAGAATAAAATGTACAGTTGCATATGATGGCATTCATTTTTGTGGTTACCAAATTCAACCACAGCAGCGGACTGTTCAACAAGAAATAGAGAAAGCATTGCAGAAGTTGCATAAAGGAGAACTTGTTCGTGTGCAGGCATCAGGCAGAACGGATTCTACTGTTCACGCCAAAGGACAAGTGATACACTTTGATACACCTTTGTCTCTTGAAGAGTGGCAATGGAGTAATGCTTTAAATACAATGTTGCCGGATGATATTATTATCAGGCAGGTAGAGAAGAAAACAGAAGAATTTCATGCACGTTACGGTGTCGAGAAAAAAGAATATCGCTATCGTGTATTATTATCAAAAACTGCGGATGTATTCCGTAGAAATTACGTATATCAATATCCATATCCACTCGAAATAAACTCTATAAGAAAAGCGATTCCTTATTTTATTGGAACGCATGACTTTACTTCTTTTTGTTCGGCAAAAACTGACAAAAAAGATAAAGTACGAACAATTTATGAAATCGAATTAATTGAGCAAGACGATGAATTAATTTTTCGCTTTGTAGGTAATGGATTTTTATATAATATGGTCAGAATTATTGTTGGTACGTTACTTAGCGTAGGTCAAGGAAAGCTTGATCCGGATAGTATTCCAGAGAATGGTATGTGGTTGATGCTGAAGGTCAAACTTTAGGTCGCCTATCTACTGAAGTAGCATCCATTTTACGTGGTAAACACAAACCAACATTTACACCACACGTTGACACGGGTGATCATGTAATTATTATTAACGCTGAGAAAATTCATTTAACAGGTAATAAATTAAACGATAAAATTTACTACCGTCACACTAACCACCCAGGTGGACTTAAGCAAAGAACAGCTCTAGAAATGCGTACAAACTACCCTGTACAAATGTTAGAGCTTGCAATTAAAGGCATGCTTCCAAAAGGACGTTTAGGACGTCAAGTGTCTAAGAAATTAAACGTGTATGCTGGAGCAGAGCATCCACACCAAGCACAACAACCAGAAGTTTACGAACTTCGCGGATAATTAATTAAAGGAGGGCTTACTTTGGCACAGGTTCAATACTATGGCACTGGACGTCGTAAGAGTTCAGTAGCGCGCGTACGCCTAGTTCCAGGCGAAGGACGCGTTATTATTAACGGTCGTGATTTTGAAAACTATATCCCATTTGCTGCATTACGTGAAGTAGTGAAACAACCTCTAGTTGCAACAGAAACTTTAGGTAACTACAATGTACTTGTAAACGTAAATGGTGGTGGATACACTGGTCAAGCTGGTGCTATTCGTCACGGTATTTCTCGCGCTTTATTAAAAGCTGATCCAGAATACCGTCTAACATTAAAACGTGCGGGTCTATTAACTCGTGACGCACGTATGAAAGAGCGTAAAAAATACGGTCTTAAAGGCGCACGTCGTGCACCTCAGTTCTCAAAACGTTAATTTTTGCGAACTACAAACCCCAACCATTTTGGTTGGGGTTTTTTATGTTTAATTCTTCTTTTGTAATTTTTTTAGCTTGGAATATTTTAGTGCTACCGTCCTACGTATGCTTCTTCTTTAGAAGTTTAGACTAATACGTATTAGGGAGGTTTATAAGTACTATGAATGTCATTGTCAGCTTACAAGAAAAACAAAAAGAAAAGCAGTTAAAATACGAGCGGAAGATGCTGCGAGAATTATCATTAAAAACATTGCGTTTAAATATTCGTGATGCCTTTCAAATGCAAGAACTTCATCGTCAGTATGAAGATTATTGCATTGAACTAGGGATAGAATCTTATTTATTAGGAGCGAGATACAGTAAATTTGGTTATCATGGCGAATCATTCTTTGATGTGAAATATAGGGCTTTAGAAGAAGAACAACAATTAACTGAAACGTTATTTCAATTTTTAACGAGTATGACTATACGTGAAATTAAGTTGCAAGACGAGGAATTGCTTTTTGAATCTTGCCAGCAGTTTATCGGCTTGTGGTGGCAGGAAGGCTATGAAAAAGGCGAAAGAAGATATCGATTAAAGCTACACTAAGACAAGCATAAACTTTCCTCTTGTCCCATATAAGTAATTAGAGGGACTAGCTGGAGGAGGAAAGGTATGAAGAGAATTCGAATTATCTCTTTTGCGCTCGCTGCGGTTGTTTTGTTTTTTTTAGTTAAACAAGAATTTCAAATTACAAAATCGTGGCGAGCTTGGAATTTACCCTTATCAGGGAAAGTGATTGTACTAGATGCTGGGCATGGTGGGCCAGACGGAGGGGCTGTTGGTGGAAAGGATATTGTAGAAAAAGATATTACACTTGAGATTACAAAAAAGGTACAAGATTATTTACAAGAACAAGGTGCTTTAGTTATTTTAACGCGTGAAGGAGATTATGATTTAGCTAATAAAGATACAAAGTCATATAGTAGACGTAAAGCAGAGGATTTAAAAAAGCGTGTTGAGATCATTAATAAGCCTGATGTAGACTTTTTTGCGAGTATTCATTTAAATGCCCTAACTAGTAGTGGATCTAAGGGCGCACAAACGTTCTACTATCGTTCTTCTATTGAAAATGAACGGGCTGCGAAATTTATACAAGCTGAATTGAGAACAAGCTTAGAAAATACGAATCGTTCTGCTAAAACAATTCCTCACGTGTATTTATTGAAGTATGCCAAAACACCAGGTGCTTTAATTGAGGCTGGCTTTTTATCGAATGTGAATGAAAGATATATGTTAAATTCGGAGAAATACCAACAAAAAGTAGCTGCTGCAATATATCGTGGTATATTACGTTATTTTACGGAAAAAGGAAATCCTCCAGAATAAGGAGGATTTTTTCGAGTTTCTCTCGTTAACGAAGTTTTCCGAAAATATGTTATACTGGAAATGTAAACGCATTTATTTCAAAAATAAAGAGAGATAAATTTAATTAACAATACGTTATTTTTCATACAGGGGGCTGGGCTAATTATGGTAACAAAAGAGCAGGTAGTGGAAGCATTGGAAGGGATTGTAGATCCGTTTATACATAAAACGTTAAAAGAAACAAATGCAATTAAAGAGGTGACAGTCAAGCCTGAGAAGGAACATGTAAGTGTTAAAATTGCAATTGTAAAGACGGGTACAGCGGAACAAATGCAGTTGCAGTCTGGAATTGTAAAGTTAGTAAAAGAACTTGGAGCAACAACAGTGGGACTTCGTTTTGCAGAATTTACAGAAGAGGAATTAGCTCAGTTTGCACCACCGCAAGAGGARGAGAAAAGTGAATCCTTATTATCACCGAACTCAAATACAACATTTTTAGCAGTGGCAAGTGGAAAAGGTGGAGTAGGGAAATCAACTGTTTCTGTTAACCTTGCAATTGCTTTAGCTCGTTTAGGCAAAAAGGTTGGTATCATYGACGCGGATATTTACGGTTTTAGTGTACCGGATATGATGGGTATAGAAAAACGTCCAATCGTAAGAGGTGATAAGATAATACCAGTGGAGCGTCTAGGCGTGAAAGTAATCTCAATGGGATTCTTTGTAGAAGATAACGCACCTGTTATTTGGAGAGGACCGATGCTTGGGAAAATGTTAAATCACTTTTTCACAGAAGTAGAGTGGGGTGATTTAGATTACTTAGTATTGGACCTACCACCAGGTACGGGTGATGTTGCTTTAGATGTACATTCGATGTTGCCGGCTTGTAAAGAGATTATTGTAACAACGCCGCATCCAACAGCGGCATTTGTAGCAGCGCGCGCTGGAGCCATGGCTTTACGTACAGAACATAGYATTCTTGGTGTTGTTGAAAATATGGCGTATTTTGAAAGTAAAGCAACTGGTGAAAAAGAGTATGTGTTTGGAAGAGGTGGAGGAGATAAATTGGCTACGGAACTCCAAACGGATATACTTGGCCGAATTCCACTTCAACAACCTGATTGGAATAAAGAGGACTTTGCGCCGTCAGTATATGAAGATACACATACAACGGGTCTCATTTATCGTACGATAGCTGAGACAGTTATTGATAAAACAGCTGTCGCGCAAAAATAAAGTAGTAATGAGTGGACAATATATACATTGTCCACTCAGTGCTATAATTTTTATTATTGTTCTTTGTTCCCATCTTGAGAACCGCCTTCACCACCTGCGCCTTTCTTATCAGACCCACCTTTTTCGGCTTTTTGTACACCTTTACTAATGATGTCAATCATCTTAGCTTGGAAGAGAGGACTTTCGGCAGTTTCAGTTAGTACTTGCTGTAAATATTGACGATATTCTTTACTCTTCATTGTTTGTAACATAATTTTCTCTACTTCAGGATTTTTCATAATCTCTATAACACCTGATTGGTATTCAGGATCTTTTAGTAAAGTTTTCATTAAGTTTGTTTGTTCTTTTCCCATACTTTTAGCAAATTTCGATGAGAACTCAGGGTCTTTAAAGAGCTTTTCCCAGAATTGTTGCCCTTTTTCAGATACCAGTGCATCTTCAATCGTTTTCTTTACTACTGTTTCATCTAGTATGAGTGCTTGTTTCATTTTTTCATCAGTTAATACATCTTGGATCGCTTTTTTTCCTTGATCGGTTTTTAAAATATCAACAATCATTTTTTTTGTTTGATCATAATCAAGTTCGGATTTTGCTTCTTTTTCTTGTGCACATGCCGCTAGTGCTATAAATAGAAAAGAAGAAATCAAAACGAGCAGCATCCGTTTCATAAGTTGGAGCTCCTTTCAGCAAAGTTCTCTTTTTTTAATATAAATCTCTTTAAGGAATTTATACATTAACATGGCTAGCTTTTTGAAATTGTCATTGTTACAATTTAATTAGAAATATAAGAATAATGGGGGATGTGTTGTGAATAGCCGCAAGTGGGTACGACTATTTTTTACGACRTTGTTTCTTGGTGGGATTAGCACAGTCTTTATTGGTTTTGTTTTAGAGTGGGACAAGTACGCTAAATTTTTTCAAAATTTCGACGGAAAAGAGATTTTAGCAATTTCCTTTTGGTTGATGGGCGTAGGATTTATTTTTAGTGTTATAAGTCAAATGGGGTTCTTTGCGTATTTAACGATCCATCGTTTTGGATTAGGGATGTTTCGGTCATCTTCTTTATGGAATACAGTGCAACTGTTCTTTATTGCGTTCGTATTATTTGATTTCGTTTATTTAAGGTCAGTACTTGTTGCAAATGGGGAAGTTTCATTAGGGAATAACATACTTGTTGCTGGGATGTTATTTATGTTTGGGGCAATCGTCGCTTATATAAAGAGTAAAGAAACGAATAAAAAAGCATTTGTTCCCGCTCTGTTCTTTATGGTTGTTGTAACAATTCTTGAATGGGTACCAGCGCTCAGGATTAATGATACAGATTGGTTATATTTAATGGTGATACCACTTTTATTATGTAATTCATATCAGTTACTTGTATTGCATCGTTTAATTGGACAAAAGAGTAAGTCAGCTTAATGAGGAGAGTGGATTTTTAATTATCCAGATTCTTACCGTCTGTAAATGCTAGGATAAAAAAGCTCTGCTATCTTAACAAAAGATAGCAGAGCTTTTTATGTGTGAAGGACCGTGTAGAAAGGAACTACTTAATATCTTCACTTTTTGTACTTGTGTTGGAAATAAGTTGTGATACAGATGTTTGTTCATATCCGTCGCTCTTTAATTTTTGTAAGAGTAATGGTAAAGCCTTATTTGTTTGAAGGGCAGAATCAGAAGCATGTAATAAGACGATATCTCCACCCTTTAAATTGCTAGAGACTGTGGAAATGATTTTATTTACGCCGGGATTTTTCCAGTCATTTGAATTGTTACTCCAATGAACGATGGTGTATCCGAGTGATTCCGCTATTTTAAGAGTTGTTTTGTTAAAATCGCCACTAGGTGGACGTAATAGCTTGACTTGTTTTACGCCAAGTTTCGTAAAAACATCTTGTGCCCGCAAAAGATCTCGTCGTATTTCATTTGCTTCTAGTGAAGTGTAGGATGTGTAATTATAGCCCATACTACCAATCTCATGTCCATCTTTCATGATGCGTTCGACAATATCGGGGTGTCTTTCAGCCCATGCAGCAGAGAGAAAGAAGGTTGCATTCTTAATTTCTCTTTCTTTGAGTGTATTAAGGATTGGAATAGCTTTTTTGTCCCCCCAACTAATGTCAAACGTGAATGCAACTTGTTTTTTTGCAGTGTCCCCTTTGTAAATCACTTTAGGGCCAGTAGCAGTTGAAAAAGCAGATTCATGTGAATATGTTTTTAAAAAGAGTAGCCATGCTGTAAATAAGGAAAGTACGATTATTAAGCTAATGTGTTTAAATGTTCTTTTACTCGTAATAAAAAAGAAAAACATAATATTACGCCCCTTTGTCCAATCCTTTTCAGTTACATATATGCTTTAAATTAAAAAAAGAGAACAAGGGATTAATATCGTAAGTGGTGGATATAATGAGTGATAGAATTTTGTTTTTTGATGATACAGTATTGATAATTGAAAATGAGTGGGGCGTTTATCGGTACACGTAAGGAGTTATTGGGGTGATAATTTGCTTGGGATTATGTTGACGAAGGAAGAGAAAAAAGAAATGGAATACATACTGAAGAGAGAGTTAGAGGAACTTTTATTTGATTTTGAAGATGAGCGTATACATAGCGTTGTAAAAAAGGCGATGGAAGAAAGGTATAAAATCATTTTTTGTTTATTTCGGAGAGTTGCTAATAGGGAAGAATGTATTCGTTATGTAAGAAAAAGAATTTTTTATTAAAAAGTGTTGACGCTAAGAGTAAGGATATGATAWATTAATAAACGTCGCTGATGCRGAAACGCAGWAAACGACAAAAAAGAAATTRAAAAACTTRGTTGACATCGAAAAAYGAAGATGTTAACATAAGGAAGTCGCAAWTGAGCGRCSAAGTAGTTCTTTGAAAACTGAACGAAACAAACAACGTGAACGTCAATTTTTATTTTTAGATGCTAGACAAACTAACTTTATTGGAGAGTTTGATCCTGGCTCAGGATGAACGCTGGCGGCGTGCCTAATACATGCAAGTCGAGCGAATGGAT
>NZ_JBFTMA010000015.1:0-18785 GCF_056396725.1 Bacillus sp. 05T31 | reverse complement strand
TTCTGACACTTTTATATTATGTTACTTATTTATATTATATATTTTAGTAACTTAAAAGTATTTTATCTGAAAATAATAAAAACCGAGCAGTTTCGCTCGGTTTTTTATTAATCTTCTTTCGGAAGAACAATTCCTTTATACAATTGAACTGTAATGAAGTAATAAATCGCGTAAATGACTACGAAAATTATTATCGGTAACCAAATACGGAAGTACGGATCAACTAAGATAAATCCAAAAATATTCATACCAACTAATACGTGAGCGATACCTACAATAGCTGGGAATAAGAATACTAAGAATAACTCTTTATAAATCGATTTCGTTAATAACTCACGGCGCACACCGATTTTACGAAGCATTTGATAACGCGTAATATCTTTGGATGCACCAGAAAGAATTTTAAACATTAAGCAACTTGCCATCATCGCTAAGAAAGCAATTCCAAGGAAGAAGCCCATAAACACTGTTCCACTCGCAACGCCGTAGAACATGTCGTAAGCTTGATATTTACTATCTAATCTTTCAGCTTTTACATTTTTATATTTATCTAGCTGCAACTCGTCAAGTTTTTTCCATTCTTTTGTGTATGCTACAAAATCATCTGTTTTTCCTGTAAATACGATTCCTTCTTTACCACTTACAGTATCATACATTTTCTGATCTACAATTTTAATTGCATGATTCTCATATACGTAAAATGGTTGGATTGTTCTGAAAGCCTCATCCCATTCTTCTGGAAGTTCTTTAGTGTTCGCATCTTTTTCATTCATTTCTCTAGAAACTGCACCTACTGGTAGTTCCTCTGAAACTTTTTTCGTATTCACTAAATCCTTCATTGACTTCATATTTGCCATATCTTTTACGAAAGGACGATTTTTCTCTAAGTCTTCTTTTACATAGTAAACGTATTTATCATCAACTTTGTAACGATATTCATTTTTCTCTTTAAATGGAATACCATCTATAATTTTCTTTTCTTCAGCTGTAGGATTATGAACAACTGAATCATATATTACTAAACCATCAACCATTTTTATAACGTTATTTTTAAACGCCATACCACCTGAAATTGCACCAGCTCCAAGAGCAACTAACATCGCTACTGTTGCAAGCACTTTCGTTAAACTATTAATACGGAAGTTTAATTGTGCAAACGTAAAAGCATTAAGTCCTTTTTCACTACGCTTTTTATTACTCTTTAACTTTCTAATGATAACTGGGAGAAGTGATCCAAATAGCATGTAAGTACCAGTTGTTGTTGTAATTAATGCAATAAGGATTCCCATTTCTCTTAGTTTTTCCATGTAAATCATTGATGCATAGCCAATTCCTAATAAAATAACAGCAAGGATTGCAACGACACCTGTCATTTTTCCTTTTACCGCAACACGTTCTGTTTGTGCATCTGCATGTACAAGTTGCAGTACTGAAATACGTGATAACTTAATACTGTTCATAATTGCTGATAATACAAATAATGCAAAGAAGAAAATGCAAGTAACAGTCATAGATGGTAGATAAAATGCCTTATAGCCTTCACCAGCAAATTCTAATTGTTTCATTAATAACTGTCCGATACCTTCTGCAAGTCCTACACCAACTGTAAGTCCAATCGCAAGAGACGCAGCACCTAATACAATCGTTTCAATAAACATAAGTAATGTAACTTTATGCTTTTTTGCACCTAACATCATGTACATACCAAACTCTTTTTGACGAAGAGATAATAAGAAAGAGTTTGCATATAAAATGTAGAAGAACGTTATAATTGCTAATAAAAATGAACCTGCTTGGAATACGAAACCAATAGACTTAATAACAGAATTGGATTCGATAAACGCTTTATTCAGCGCTAACGTTTGGAACATATAAAAAATTGARATAGACATGACAAGACCAACAAGTAAGACGATATAATCTTTCAGCTTACTCTTCAGCCCYGACATGGAAAGTTTAAATAACATGCCCTAGACCTCCCTTCTTACGCTTTTTGTGTGCCTAAGTCCGCAAGCACATCTAAAATTTCTTTATAAAATTCTTCACGCGTACCACCGCGGTGAATTTCTTTATATAGCTCACCATCTTGAATGAATAAAATACGCTGACAGTAACTTGCACTATATGGATCATGTGTAACCATCATAATAGATACGCCTTGTTCTTCATTTAAGTTTGTCATCGCATCAAGTAAACTTGCTGCATTTTTCGAATCAAGAGCTCCTGTTGGCTCGTCTCCTAAAATAATTGCCGGCTCATGCACTAGTGCACGTGCTGCTGCTGAACGTTGTTTCTGTCCACCGGATACTTCAGTTGGATACTTTTGAAGAATTTCTGTAATCCCTAACATATCCGCTACTTTCTCTACTTTCGGTCCAATATTACGTGATGAAACACCTTGAAGTGAAAGTGGAAGTGCAATGTTCTCATAAATAGWTAAGTTCTCTAATAAGTTGAAGTCTTGGAAAATGAATCCTAACTTTTGCGAACGGAAATCAGAAAGCTCACCTTGCTTCATTTTCGTAATATCCGTACCCGCAATTTCAACAACGCCGCCCGTTGCTTTATCAAGCGTTGAAATTACATTTAATAATGTCGTTTTACCAGAACCAGATGGTCCCATAATTCCAACAAACTCACCCTCTTGAATTGAGAATGAAACACCTTTTAACGCGTGTGATTGGTTCTCACCTTTTTTACCGTACACTTTTTGAACGTTTTTCACGTCTACAACTGGTTTCGTCATATATATCCTCCTACGCTTGTTTTTCCATTACCTATTTTGCGCCTTTTGGAGGTGAACTGCTATTTATTAACATTACAATTACCTTACACTTTTGTAAGAAAAAAAACTGAGCATGTAAGCTTAGTTTTTTCATTAGTAAATGCAATTTTATCAGCGATTTTTCAAATATATCGACTTACCGACAAAAGATGACAATAAAAATAGGCTGTTTCGCATGTGGAACAGCCTATTTCCTACTCTTATTTCTTTAAAGGCGTTACCGTCCAATACGTAATAACACGCCAAATCCATTCTAATGGACCCATTTTAAAGATTTTCATCCAAATCACACTGAAAATAATTTGAATTGCATAAATTGCGATACACACATATAGCGTCTGCATGTACGTTAAGTTTCCTGCAAAATTAAATACACTGCCTGCAATTAAAATCATTGCAGTTTGTCCAATATAATTTGTTAAAGCCATACGACCATARTATTTCAGTGGCGCTAACAAAGTTTGAACTGGTTTTAATTGAAGTAGCAAAATTAATGCTCCGACGTAGAAAGCTGAAATAATTGGTCCAACTGTAACACCAATTTTTAAAAACTGACCTGCAGCATCCATTGTTCCATCCTCAGTCATAAGTATCATATTTACAAATGGATTAGCAGGAACGTGCCCATATTGATACCATAAAGCTATCACACTTAAAACAAACATAGCTCCTGTAAAAATAGCGACTTGCTTTATTTTCGCTGAAAGATTTTCAAATACTTTGTACTGTCCTGCAGCAAGACCTAATAAAATTAAACCTAATGGTAATAATTCCTTAGCTGCCATAATACTAAAAACTATCGTAAGAATAAGACCGATTACYAAATTTATTTGCTTCTTCACTTTATAAAATGGTAAAGTGACTAATCCACAAATTGCGTATAAMGCTAGTGCTTCYCCRGGCTGAAACATTTGATGAATCAAACCAAARATAAATAGTGCAACTAAGCGGCGTAAAAATAAAACATATCCATTCTTCCCTTTTGCAATCGCTCTTGTGATGAAGATATAGAATCCTACTCCAAATAAGAATGAAAAGATTGAGAAGAAACGACCTTCTACAAATAAGTATAGAAACCTTTGATAACTTGCATCCACTGTATTAGGGTCTGGAACTTTAATATTAAGTAACGCCAAAATATTTACTAAAATAATCCCCAGTAATGCGAAGCCACGAATGTAATCTAACTCATCAATTCGTTTGTTTGTAATATTGTTCCCCATAATRCAACTCCTTGTCCWAAATTAAATCCTCCCTTACTCTACTGGAAAAGTAAGCTTACAAATATCAGAAAACCTTACAGAAATCTTACATTATTGTCATATAACAAAATAAAACCAGGTCATACTGCGACCTGGTTTACTCTGATTGCTTCGATCTTTGAGGTTGTCCCTTTTTACTATTACGCTGTTTCACTTGAACAACTGGATCAAGTTCATTTGAAAATTCAGCGTTATGTCCATTTTGCGTTTTTTGCTCTGGATTATTTTGATCTGAACGTTTCGCCATTACATTCACTCCTTATTAGTGCGGTGTAATAATCATTTGATGTTGCAATTGGCGAATTGCCATACGTGCTCTATTTAACTGCTCACGCTGCTCATCATTCGCATGTTGCTGCATAGTTTGTAAGTCGTTATATGCTTGTTCTAATTGTAACTGAGCATCYGAATACTCCATCGTATTGTAATGCTCYTGTCTCATGCCTTGGTCTAATTGTTCTTTCGCATATTCCACCGCTTGTTCTGCCTGTGTAATATACTCTTCAAGTGATTGACGCTCTGCCATAAYTGTCCCTCCTTGCTTCAATTCCCCTTTAGTGTGTCCCTTCCATATGAACCTTATGAGTATGTTATAATGGATTTTGTTTCATTTTGACTCGTCTTAGGAGGGAAAATAATGAAGGTTCAAAACCCTTTTCCATATACAAAYGACAATAAACGTTATCATACATGGAATTATCACTTACGAAATGAATTTGGTGAAAAAATCTTTAAAGTTTCATTAGATGCTGGCTTTGATTGCCCGAACCGTGACGGTACGGTTGCTTACGGTGGTTGCACGTTTTGTAGTGCTGCTGGATCTGGTGACTTCGCTGGCGATCGCCGCGATGATGTTATAACGCAGTATCATGAAATGAAAGAAAAAATGCACTCAAAGTGGAAAGACGGAAAATGTATCGCTTATTTTCAAGCTTACACAAATACACATGCACCACTTGAAGTCTTAAAAGAAAAATTCGAACCGCTTCTAGCAGAAAAAGACGTTGTCGGTCTTTCTATCGCAACTCGTCCAGATTGTTTACCAGACGATGTCGTTGAATATTTAGCGGACTTAAATAAACGTACGTACCTTTGGGTTGAACTCGGACTACAAACTGTTCATGAACGCACTGCAAATCTTATTAACCGTGCTCACGATTATCCATCTTATGTGGAAGGCGTAAATAAATTACGCAAACATGGCATTAGAGTGTGCTCTCATATTATTAACGGTCTTCCACTTGAAGATTACGACATGATGATGGAAACAACTCGTGAAGTAGCAAAACTTGACGTACAAGGAATTAAAATTCATTTACTTCATTTATTAAAAGGTACGCCAATGGTGAAGCAATATGAAAAAGGACAACTCGAGTTCCTTTCTCTTGAAGATTACGTAAGTCTCGTTGTTGACCAACTTGAAATTATTCCAGAAGATGTAATTGTGCACCGCATCACAGGTGACGGTCCGCCTGATTTAATGATTGGCCCAATGTGGAGCTTAAATAAATGGGAAGTATTAAATTCCATCGATGCAGAATTTGTACGCCGCGGAAGCTGGCAAGGAAAATATGCAAATGAGGAGAAACAAAAATGAAATTAGAACGTGTATTACCGTTTGCTCGCACACTGCTGCAAACGGCAGTAAAAGAAGGCGATTACGCTGTAGATGCAACGCTCGGCAATGGACATGATACTTGCTTCCTAGCTGAAATCGTTAGGGATAACGGAAAAGTATTTGGATTTGATATTCAAAAAGAAGCAATCGAAAGCTCTACTATCCGCCTAAAAGAAAAAGAACTTTTCGAACGCACTGTTTTAGTTCACGACAGTCACGACACACTCTTATCCGTATTACCAGAAGATGCAAAAGGAAAAGTAACGGGCGCAATTTTCAACTTAGGTTACCTTCCAGGCGGTGACAAGCATATCGTCACAAAACCGAACTCAACTCTCTCGGCTATCGAACAATTACTAGRMGTAATGGCACCWGARGGTATCATCGTCCTTGTYATTTATCACGGWCATCCAGAAGGACAAGTAGAACGCGACGCTGTWCTYAAATTTGCAGAAGAACTAGATCAAAAACAAGCTCACGTTTTGCGATACGGCTTCATTAACCAGCAAAATAACCCGCCATTTATTGTGGCGATTGAGAAGCGATAAAGTGAAACTTTAATCAGTGAGGTTTACTGTCCGGCAAATAGCGGGATAATTATATCAACGATTTTTCAGATATATCGATTGTTCGACAAAACATAACAAAAAAAGACGTGCACTCATTGCACGTCTTTTTCTTATTCTCCTATATAATGGATGTATACAATATTTGAAGAAAGAAGGATAGAACTTTGCTAGTAGAACTAAAGGGAATTCAAAAGAAATATGGCAAATCACTTATACTAGACAACATCGATTTATCCATTCCAGAAGGAGAAGCACTCGCTATTATTGGTGAGAACGGGACTGGAAAAAGTACTTTACTCAAAATAATTGCAGGCTTTATTCCACCTACGGCAGGGACACTTCAAAGAAAAGAACATATACAAATCGGTTATGTCCCTGAACATTTTCCTGAAGGAATTCGTTTTACATTAGAGGATTATTTATATCATCTCGGCCACATTCACGGTTTATCAACAAAATATTTAAGAAATAAAATTCCGATGCTCCTTGAATCTTTTCATCTACATCATGCAAAGCATTACGTTGTACGAAACTTTTCAAAAGGTATGAAACAAAAAACAGGCATTATACAAGCATTACTTACGGACGTCCATTTATTAATTCTAGATGAACCTCTTTCTGGGCTCGATCCTAACTCTCAGCAAGAATTAGAGCATATTTTACTCTCATTAAAACAACAAGGCATATCTATACTCTTCACATGTCACGAAAAACAACTACTAGAAAACTTCGCCGATAGAATTGTGACATTAGCAAATCATACAATTGCGGAAGATACCTCTGTGCAAAAATCAACAGAACAGGTCTATATTGAGGCAATTGTTCACGAAACATTTTCAGCTATAGAACTACAAAAGCAATCAGGATTTATACAAGTTACACACAATTCAAGTCAAAACCTCATTCAATTACAAATCGAAAAGGAATATACAAACGAAATGCTTCAGTTTTTATTACATAAAAAAGCATCTATCACACTGCTACAGCCTAATTTTTAAATCGAAAGAAGGTTTATTATGTTTGCGCTTATTCGTTACCATTTTCTCGACTACACAAAATCGTATAAGTACATTCCTCCTATTGCGATGTACTGCATAAGCTTACTTTTTGTATATACATATAAACCAACTCCCATTGTACCGACATACTTAGAAACAGCACTCGCACTTTATTTATTATCTGCCTGGATTACAGTCACAATTTTTCATACTGAAGATCCTGTACAAGAACAAATCACTATTTCACATACAAATAATATTTCGGCATTATACGTTGGTAAATATATTACGGCTCTTCTTATTTGTACTGTTTTATCTTTTATATCCGTAATCTATCCAATTATTTTGCAAATGTTTAATGAAAAAATGACAGCTTCTTTATTTCTAGTCGGATTTCTCGCTCACATGTCTTTATCTATACTAGGAATTTCAATCGCAACATTATTTACTAGAAATATTATTCAAAAAGCAAGCACCGCTTGGCTTAGTCTTACATTTATATTACTTATGACGATTGCCTCAATCCGGTTAAAAAAAGAGTTACTATGGTTTTTACCACCTGTCGAAAGCTTTATAATGCTTGGACAATACAAATATAATATACTTACTCATACTCTATGGCTTACAGCTTGGGCTATCGTATATTCATTTTTATTACTTACTTTATTTCTTTTTCTCGTTCGCAGAAAACGTTTTTGATTACATATTAAAGGGGACTAAACAATGATTGGAATACTAGCAGGAATGGGTCCAAAATCAACCGGACCATTCGTCGATACAGTTGTAGCAGAGTGCCAAACAATATATGGCGCAAAGCATGATATGGACTTTCCTCATATGATGATTTATTCGTGCCCAACACCGTTTTATATGGATCGCCCTATTGATCATGCGGCGATGAAAAAAGCGATTATTGAAGGAGCGCAAAAACTTGAAAGTACTGGTGTAGATTTCATCGCAATGCCATGTAATACAGCGCATCTTTATTTCGAGGAATTACAGCGTTCTATTACCATTCCTATTTTGAATATAGTCGATGAGACGTTAAAAGCAATTCCTGAAAATACAAAAAGAGTCGCTCTTCTTGCAACAGAAGCGACTGTTCAAGCAAGTATTTACCAAGATGGAATTACAAAACGTGATATAGAGTACATTCATAATGAACAATGGCAAGAAATGATTAATCAAATTATTACTTGTATTAAAGGCTTAGAAATTGAGGAAGCTCGTAAATTATGGAGTCTGCTCGTTTTACAGTTAAAAGACGAAGTAGATACCGCTATTATCGCATGTACCGATTTGAATGTGGTGGTGAGTGAGGACTTTGTTGATTCCGCTCAATGTCTTGCGAAAGCAGTTGTTAGGATCTATGCATCAAATATAAAAAAGTCTTCATAAACATAGAACACATCCTTTTTAAAATGTGTTTTATGTTTGATAAAAACAACCAAAACTTTTAACTTTTTTCACAATTCTTTCAAAGTAATCACACTTAATCTCGCTATATTAAATAAGTAGTTTATTCATATAGGGAAGGTTAGGGGAACTGAAGTATGAAACAAAATCGTTCGCTTCATTATATTTTTTGGAGGTGGCATTTTTACGCCGGGCTTTTTATTACGCCGCTTCTTATTACATTGTCACTGAGCGGAATTGKGTATTTATTTCGGGAGGAAGTTGAAGATTTCATCTATAAAGATTTATATTTTGGGAAGAGCGCCCAAACAGAGTCTATTTCGATGGCTGATTCGCTTTTCTTAACAGAGAAAAAATATCCACATTATAGTGTGGCGAAAATTAGTGAGTTTAATGGGGATTATAATACGAGACTTACCATTGCTAATGAATATACAGGAAAGCAAAAATTTGTGTATTTAGATAGCAATAATCAAATTGTTGGGGATCAAAATGCAGCTGAAACGTTTGCCAATATAATGCGTGAATTACATAGTTCTCTTTTAGTTGGTGGTACTGTCGTTAACTACATTGTAGAGCTTGCGGCATGCTGGACAATCTTTTTAATTKTWACYGGKTTGTATATGAGTATACGCCARTTCAAAAACACACCAGCATCCAATAAGCGAGAAAARGCAAAACGACGTCATTCTATTATCGGTATTATATTTACAATTCCWCTCGTTYTKTTAGTYGCATCWGGWTTRCCKTGGTCAGGATTTATGGGTAACCAAATTTATAAAATCGCATCGTCGAATGAATCGATTGGATATCCAAAGTTGTATATGGCACCGCCTGAATCAAAGGTAAAAGAATTGCCGTGGGCAACAAGAAAAGAAGCTCCTCCTGAATCGAATTCAAATGAGCCAAAAGCAATTTCTGTCGATGAATTACAAAAAGGAATTGAAATAAAGAAGCCATATGTTATCTCACTACCGGCTGATCCGAAAGGTGTATTCACCGTTTCGAAATCAAGCGGTTCCGGTATTACGGGTATGCATGTCGCACCAAATGAAGAAATAACAGCTTACTTTGATCAATATAGCGGAGAACTCATTTCGAAAACGGACTATCGTGATTATGGATTATTTGCACAATGGTTCACTTACGGTATCCCGCTTCACGAAGGACATTTATTCGGATGGCCAAATAAAATATTATGCTTACTAACGACGTTATCTTTATTACTTCTTATTTATTACGGAGTAAAAATGTGGTTAGCGAGAAAACCGAAAGGAAAATTAGCAGCACCTCCTAAGCAAAGAGATAAGAAAAGCACATTCATTTTCTTTATCATGATGGTTATACTAGGCGCTGTCATGCCTTTATTCGGACTATCTGTTTTAGTTATTTTCGCGATTGAACTTCTCATATATGTATTTTTAAAAATACGATCATAATAAAAAAACCACTCAACATGAGTGGTTTTCTTCATCACTGCGCCATTTTCTTTCGGTACATCTTCCCGTTCCAGTAGAAGAATCGTGAAGTGAGCCCTCCGTATTTTACAATGCGCCGTGCCATTTTGTGCATATTCTTTTGCGCTGATACTTTTTGATCTGATAAATAAATACCAAGTAATCCTCGGCTTATGAGACGATGAAACTTTGCATGAGGCAAATCACCAATGCTCTTCTCTGCTTCTTCTACAAAATGTTTCATACGATCTAATATAGCTTGCTCGTTTTCATAATAACTACAGAAATTCAAATCTCCGCCGATACGGTCTTCTTCTTGATCGATGAAATAATCAAGTAAAATGTGAAGTCCTTGTACGTATGGAAAATACCCTTGTCTAATTTTCACAATATCTTCATCATGTAATTCATCATGAAATGCATATGCGACAAGACAGAAAATTCCAAGCGTCGAACCCGCACATGCTGAAAATTCAAACCAACTCATCGGTGGTAAATTTTCTTTATGCGCTTCAAACCATGTTTTTAAGCGTGGTTCTCTTTCTTCTAACTTCACGTGTTTATGAATTTGCAAATCACAATAATAACAAGCAAGTTCATGAAGAATTGGAGCAATTTTAKCATAATGCTTCGTTTTCTTTAAAACATCCTGACATGTTTCAACAAGCTCATCTAAATAACCACCATCATCTTGATCATCACGATAACGATAATAGTTACCGCCCCCTTCAACTTCAGGGCTTAATGCCATTACCATCGACTCATGAAGAGCCGCAAAGTCTTTCGGGTCAAGTGATGTACTACGATCACATAAATTATCTAAATAGTCGCTAATCGTTTGATAAGCTACGATAAAACGAATACATTCCTCTCGGTGTTCATTTGCTAGTAGCGCTAAAATGCCACCGCCCTCGCAATGAAACGTTTTATTCTCAATACTTGCGATTGCCTGACTATGAAGCTCGTCATTCGGAATATGGTAGGCACGCTCTTTCCACATCGCTAGCTCATGGTGTACTACCGGAAACACATCACGGTATACTTTCGCCATGAGCGTTATGGGATTACTCGGTACGTTCACTTGTTCCTTCATCTCCTCTATTCAATGTACAAATAATTTACTTATTTGTTTCTATTATGTTATTGATGTGTATTTCAGTAAATGACTGAATATAATTCAAAATTTCATCACGCTCATACTCATTTAATAACTCGTGATAACAATTCGGCCATTCTTTAAAAGCCTTATCACTCATTTTAACATTATCAAACCACATGCGGACACGTGTTTTATCTACAAGTTTATCCTCACACGCCTGCATTAGCAAGAGCGGAACATCTGGAAAATCATCTATTTTTTTATGAGCAATTTCGATAGACTTAATCAATTCACTATACCAACGTACTGATACTTTGCGCAAGAACAATGAATCATTCTCCATCGCGTCCCGAACTTCATGATTACGAGTGGACATTTCCACTGTAAGATTCGTTGCAAATTGCAATTTTGGAGCAACAACATTTAATATTTTTGAGGCAGCTCGAAGCGGAGCAGAAGGTCCAGTTAATACACCTAAACATGGTGAACTTAAAATAATACCATCTACATCTTCTCTCTTCGTTTCTTGCATCATACGAATGACAATAAGACCACCCATACTATGACCAAATATAAAAATAGGTAATCGATACTTCCTTGCCTCTTTCACCCATAATTTAACTTCCTCTATGTATTCATCAAATGAATCAATATGTCCTCTATTTCTCGAAGTCGTTCCATGTGATGGAAGGTCTCCCATCACAACGTGGTAGCCGATATGATTCCACATTTCCGCTATAGCTTCGTAACGTCCGTGATATTCCATTGCGCCGTGCACGATAACGACTACAGCTTTCGCTTCCTCTGCTTCATAATTCCACATACGGACCTCCTCCATTTCACTCTTTCTCATAATTTGATACACTAAAACTAGTCTCTAGGAAAGGAAGGCTTTACATGATATACCCTTACAAAGAAAAAAATCCGAAAATTGCGAGTAGTGCTTTTATCGCTGACTATGTTACCATTACAGGCGATGTGACAATTGGCGAAGAATCTAGCATTTGGTTTAATACAGTCATACGCGGTGATGTATCACCAACGATAATTGGAAATAGAGTAAATGTACAAGATCAATGTACACTTCACCAAAGCCCCCAGTATCCTCTTATTTTAGAAGATGACGTTACCGTTGGGCATCAAGTTATTTTACATAGCTGCAAAATTGAAAAAGATGCTTTAATCGGAATGGGATCTATCATATTAGATGGCGCTGAAATTGGTGAAGGAGCTTTCATCGGTGCTGGTAGTCTCGTTTCACAAGGAAAGAAAATCCCTCCTAATACGTTAGCTTTCGGTCGCCCTGCGAAGGTCATTCGCGAATTAACAGAAGAAGACCGTAAAGATATGGAACGTATCCGCACACAATACGTTGAAAAAGGACAATATTATAAATCGTTACAAAAGTGATTTTATCGCTGCCATAAGACTGGCAGCTTTTTTTATGAAAAAATCTAACTTTTTCTTTACAAAACCTTATTATCCCCTCAATAAAATCTTATTAAAATAGAAGTTAATAACTCCATATATATGTAAATGAGGGAGGAAAAATCTCATGAAGGTCAGTGGACTATATAAAATAGAATGTTACATCTTCAAAGGAATTAATCGCTACTTTGATCAAAAAACATTAAACATCTTTTTCAGCAATATTACTCATATCGGTGGTGCAAGTTTTTCCATTGCACTTACCCTATCCTTTTTAATTTTCGCAACAGGGAATTTGCATCAAGCTGCAATTGCAACTGCTATTTCTTTAACAATTAGCCATATTCCTGTGCAAATATTAAAAAGATGGTATCCACGAAAACGTCCTTATTTAACAATTCAAGATGCGAAATATCCAGTACAGCCTTTAAAAGATCATTCTTTTCCATCCGGACATACAACGGCTGTTTTCTCTGTCCTCATTCCATTTATTTGCTATAATCCAAACTTGCTTGCTTTTCTATTACCGTTAGCATTATGCGTCGGTATTTCCCGTATTTATTTAGGGCTTCATTATCCGTCAGATGTATTTGTAGGCATGTGCCTTGGCACTTGCTCTGGCATCATCTCTTTTTATCAATTCATCCCACTTTTCACATAAAGGAGTGATATGATGAGAGTCGCCATTTTTACCGATACTTTTACGCCACAAGTCAACGGGGTTGCGAAAACACTAGAACGATTAACACGTTACTTTCAGAAAGAAAAGATCGCCTATTCTGTTTTCGCCCCTCAGCATACGGCAGAAGATAATTTCGTAGCGAATGTGAACAAAATGAGAAGTATCCCGTTAACAATATTATATCCAGAATGTCGCTTTGCCTTTCCTACTCCGCGCATTAAGCGGGAACTTCTTGCCTTTAAACCTGATATCATTCACATCGCTACGCCTTTCAATATGGGACTTTGTGGGTTATATTATGCCCAAAAGTTAAATATCCCAGTTGTCGGTTCTTATCATACTGATTTTGACGCCTATTTACGTTATTACAAAATCGAATTTCTCTCCAATATGCTATGGAACTATTTAAGGTGGTTTCATAGTCATATGCAAAAAAACTTTGTTCCTTCTCCTGAAACATTACATCAATTAAAGAAAAAAGGATTTCAACAGCTCTATATTTGGGGACGTGGCGTAGATTGTACTCTCTTTCATCCAACTTACAATAAAGACCTATTCCGAAAAAAATATAATATTACAGCGAAATATATTCTTTCCTACGTCGGGCGCCTTGCTCCTGAAAAAGATATCGATACTCTTCAAACACTTATTCAAACGACAAACAAAGAACGTGACGATATTCATTGGCTCATCGCTGGAGACGGGCCTCTAGCAACAAATTTGCGTGAAGCTGTTCCGAAAACAAATGTCACTTTTACTGGATATTTACAAGGCACGGATTTAGCTGAAGCATATGCTTGTTCTCATATGATGATATTTCCATCAGCTACTGAAACGTTCGGAAATGTCGTACTCGAATCATTTGCATGCGGTACACCTGTCATTGGTGCAAATAGTGGCGGGGTTAAAAATATTATTACAGATGGAAAAACAGGAATTCTTTGTCCACCAAAAGATACAGATTCCTTTCTATTCTCCATCAATTCTTTATTGCAAAATGAAGATCAACTTATGCAAATGAGCATAGCGGCTTCGTCTTATGCCCAATCAAAAAGCTGGGATGGAATCTTTCGTGGCTTACTTGACCAATATGAAACAGTCCTTCAGCACACCGCATCAGAATTACTCGCTTAAAAAGAAATGACAAAATTTATTAATGCTTATAAAAGTGCAAGTTCTCAACTAATCAAGAAAGACTTTCCACAAGTGAAAAAAACTTTAGAAAGAAATGTTTTGGTCAAGAAGTTTTTGCTTACTAACTACTGGTAGTTCGCCAATAGACGTAGTAAAGAAACATATTGAAAATCAAGGTAAAAAGTGAGGTGAAATGATATGACAAAGCAGAATAAAGCATATAAATTCCGGTTGTATCCAACAGAAGAACAAGCAAATCTTATACGTAAAACCTTCGGTTGTGTACGTTTCGTGTACAATAGAATGTTAGCTGAGCGAAAAGAAGCGTACGAAAAATACAAAGATGATAAGSAACARCTAAAGAAACAAAAGCYTCCAACYCCTGCGAAATAYAAAGCAGAATTTGAGTGGTTAAAAGAAGTTGATTCATTAGCTTTGGCAAATGCTCAACTACACTTGCAAACTGCMTATAAGAATTTCTTTAGTGGTCAAAATRACTTCCCAACATTCAAAAGTAAAAAGGACAGAAAGTCTTATACAACGAATGTAGTAAACGGTAATATTCTGTTGCTTAATGGTCATATCAAATTGCCAAAACTGAAAATGGTACGTATCAAAAAACATAGAGAGATACCACAAGATTATATGATCAAGTCTTGTACGATTTCTATGACACCTACTGGTAAATACTATGTGTCMATCTTGACTGAATACGAAAAAGAGATTGTACAAAAAGAAGTAGAAACAGTTGTTGGATTAKACTTTGCAATGGATGGATTATACGTCAGTTCTGAGGATGAGAAAGCCAATTATCCTAAGTTCTATCGTAACATGTTAGACCGATTAACAAAGGCGCAACGAGTATTATCAAGACGCAATAAAGGTTCTGAACGTTGGAATAAACAACGTATTCGTGTAGCTACGTTACATGAGAAAGTAGCTAACCAACGTAAGAATTTTCTTCATCATGAGTCTAAAAAGTTAGCTGCCAATTTTGATGTTGTAGCTATTGAAGATCTAAACATGAAAGGAATATCGCAAGCACTTCATTTTGGAAAAAGTGTCGCTGATAATGGGTGGGGTATGTTCACTTCTTTCTTAACTTATAAACTAAACGAACAAGGAAAACAACTTGTGAAAATAGACAAATGGTTTCCATCAACAAAAACATGTAGTAGCTGTGGAAATGTGAAAAGTCTGACATTGTCTGAACGAATCTATTCTTGTATATGCGGTGTAAATCTCGATAGAGATTATAACTCAGCCATCAATATCAAAAATGAAGCAATACGTCTTTTAGCGTCAGCATAAATTGTAATAAAATAACCTTTGGAACAAGGGAGTTAGCTCGGCTGTCTTAGGACGAATTCGTTAGCTATCAGAAGTAATGATTAACCGAGAAGCCCTCACTTCAAACACTCCTTTAGGACGTTAAGTGGCGGGTARTTCACGAAATCCCCTTAAAATCAACTTACTCACATACCTTTATACAGCAATTGTTCTCCAATTTCTGTATATCAAAAAACCTTTCATTCATTTGAAAGGTCTTTTTGAGCCTGCACATATTCTTCTTTCGTATTCACATTTATAAACCAATCTACATTCGCTTGTACATCTTCACCAGCAATATATTTCACATTACATTGTGATAAAAGCTGGCCCATACTTCTTTTTTCTTCTTGAAGCAAAGCATAAATCTTTTCTTTCACGCGGTTATGRTACGCTGCAAGTAACGGTTGTTTTCTTCCATTAATAATAGGGATAACAGCATCATATTCATCGCTCGTTTGCTCTAATAAAATGGTAATCCATTCATTTGAAACGTTCGGTGCATCACAAGGCATGATAATATACCAATCTGAATCTATGTATTCCATTCCTGACACTATTCCAGCAAGTGGCCCATTTCCTTTATAGTGCGACATATCTTCTATAACTGGAACTTGTACTAATTGCTCTACTCTCTCTTTTATATCAGTATGACTAATAACAACAACATCTTGCAAAATACTTTCCATTACTTGCACAATATGCTCAACAAAAGTAGTTCCCTTCCAAATCGCCAATGCTTTCGGTTCTCCGAAACGACTAGACTGTCCGCCAGCTAATACAATTCCTGCAATTTTCATTGACGATGCAACTCAAATGTAATATGACCTAATTCCGGTAAAATTAACTTATTCATCGCAAGACGAACCGCTCCACTAGACCCTGGCATCGAAAAGACAACTTTACACCCGATTGTACCACCGATTGCTCTACTTAACATTGCACTACTTCCGATATCTTCTAAGTAACTTATCATACGGAACAACTCACCAAATCCAACAATTTCTTTATCTAATAACACTGAAACTGCCTCAATCGTTACATCACGTTTCGTAATACCAGTTCCGCCATTCGTTAACACGACATCAACATCTTCCCTATGATAACCAGCTAACACAGCCTGCTGAATACTCTCTTTATCATCTTTCACAATTTCATAAGAGGTCACTTTATGTCCTGCTTCTTTTAATAATTCATGTAATAGTTGTCCGCTCTTATCCGTCTCTTCCGTACGTGTATCGGAAATCGTCACGATTTTGCAGCGCACTTCTTTTGGAGCTTGTTTTTTATGTTCAGTTACGCTCATGTCTCATCTTTCCCTCCTAAAAATTTCCCTTCACTTTATTATACGTATCTTTATACTGTTACAAGTAAAAAAATAAAAATTGTGACCCTATCTTAATAATGACTTTCTTAAGATACTAAGAATAAAATCCAAATAATTAAAAATGTTACAATTAAGTAAGATAATTACTTTTATTGATAGAAATAGCCATTCCCCTTAAATTCATTAACCATATATCTATTTAAACTACACACTTAGAAAATCATTTTTTATCTTACATAAAAATGGTTTGGATAACAAATATCAGTAGCATTTTATTAATCAACAATAAAAAGATGGTCGAGTCAATACCCTAACCATCTCTAAGTGTCTTTCTCAAATTTTTATTATTAACCTTCTCTAATAATTTCTAATTTTTCATCTAAAAATATCTCCTAAGCGGGAATTCAACTTCGGTTCACGAACCACCTAATACATTAAGTAAAGCCCCTAAAATTTCCACCATATTAGTCAGTATTTTATTTAGATTAATAAAAACTATAGTTATAATCCCTAATAATACAAGCGCTATTACTCTTGATACAATATTAAATATATTCATTTCAAAATACCCCCTTCAAAAATTGTCTTTACACACTTTAAATTAACATACCGTTTTTTAGACTTCACATTCCTAATTATCACTAAAAACACGTCCCTATTCCTGGTATAAACTAAAATGAGTAAAAATATATACCCGGAAATATTTTGAATGTTATAATTAATTATAATGTATTTTCTCATCATAGAAAATTGTGTTTTCAAACGTATTAATTCTTAATAAGGAGCTTAAATTACTATGGAACTTTATAAAAAATTAACAACAACATTCATCCTCTTATTTGTTGCTTCCATCACTGTCGGCTTTTCCTTAAAAGGCGCGATTCCATACGCTACATTAGTGAGTATTATATTCGCAACGCTATTTTTACTGAGCAGTGCTTTTTGCACAGGAAAAGCGCGTCAACTGAAAGGGTGACCGTCTATGTTCCATAAGAAACCCATCCTTTGTAAATCATGTAAAAAGGAAATACAAACGTATGAAAAATCATGGATTCATATGCCATTTCCGGCAAGTGGTATGACAAATATGAAGAAGTATATTGAGCTAGACGGGGAAGTTTATTGTAGTTCTTGCATTCAAGTAGTAAATAAAGTGAAACTTTAATCAGTGGGGATTTTGTTCTTCCCCACTGATTATTAGCCCTCACCAATCGGGCTTTTACGGGCAGTTAATGCGGGATAAAACCAAATAAAAAAAGCTTTGCGACACGCGCAAAGCTTTTTTTTCATATATTATAGACCAGCTTGCTCTTTTAAAGTAGCTGCTTTGTCTGTACGTTCCCATGTAAGATCTACATCAGTACGTCCGAAGTGGCCGTAAGCTGCTGTTTGTTTGTAAATTGGGCGACGTAAGTCTAGCATTTTAATAATACCAGCTGGGCGAAGATCGAAGTTGTTACGAACTAGTTCTACTAATACGTCTTCAGATACTTTACCAGTGCCTAATGTATCAACTGAAATTGATACTGGTTGTGCTACGCCAATTGCGTATGCAAGTTGTACTTCTGCTTTGTCAGCAAGACCAGCTGCTACGATGTTTTTCGCAACATAACGAGCTGCATATGCTGCAGAACGGTCAACTTTCGTTGCATCTTTACCAGAGAATGCACCACCGCCATGG
>NZ_JBFTMA010000014.1:0-18829 GCF_056396725.1 Bacillus sp. 05T31 | reverse complement strand
CCCTTTAAATGTACACGATATCCCTGCATGTAATTGTTGCAACTGCTTCTTTTCCGAAGCAGATTGTATTTTATAATTTAACTGCACTAAGTTTTTATTCTGATCTTCAATTTGAAAAGAGAGACGATCCCCATTAATTAGAGGTGTATTTTGCACGACCCCTCGTGTAACTTCATAGGAATCCCCTAGCGGCTTATTTAGACTCTGAACATACGTRGTGTACATARCGCCACTAAAACACGCTATTATACAAAATATGAAGGTTTTACGCGAAGTACGATATAAACAAAATAAAACATAACAAACGAAACAACAAGCAGCCAACAAATGCGATGCGGAAAAGGTAATTGCAATCCCAATTATAAACGAGATTGCAACATAGCCCCATTGCCCATTCAACTCATACTCACTCCTTATAGCATCATTTTTGCTTTAGTGAATACACGCTGTAATTCTTCCATTGATAAATTATCTTTTTCTAAAGCTGCGAATAATTCCTTTAGCTGTAAATGACGCTCTTGTTCCTCTAGCGATGTAATATCGTATTCTAGCGGAACGTGCTTTACTGTTACACTCGCTTGTTCAAATAACTCTACGGCATACGGATGATTTTTATAGTCCTGTGCATAATAAACCGCTGTAACACCACTTTGAATAATCGCCTTACAGCACTGCAAACAAGGAAAATGTGTGACATAAATTTCCGCTTCCTCTGTTTTTGCACCAAATTTCGCACATTGCAATAAAGCATTCATTTCAGCATGAATTGTACGAACGCAATGATTATCAATGACATAGCAACCATCGTCTATACAATGCACACCACCTTTAATTGAACCGTTATATCCACCAGCAATAATTCGTTTATCACGAACGATTGTCGCTCCTACCGCAAGCCTTGTACATGTACTACGTAAAGATAGTAGATGGCTTTGCGTCATAAAATATTGATCCCATGAAATTCGTTCCATATTTTTCACCTTCTTTTTTGTCTACTTGTAGTGTAGCGAAAAAAGAAAAACTTCGTCAATCTTTTATGGAATAATAATTTGATCTTTTATTTTCTCTAAAGACTTCGCACCAATCCCATCAATTTCTAATAAATCTTCTATTTTCTGAAACGGACCATGTTCTTCTCGGTATTTCAAAATACTTTCCGCTTTCCGAGAACCAATGCCTGTTATTTTTTCAAGTTGCTCTTTAGAAGCTGTATTTATTTGCACTTTACCCYCGCTTTTTGAAAAAGTAGCCCCTTCTTGCACTGGCTCATTCTTGTTAGGAACATACAGAAGCATTTGGTCTTGGACCATTTGCGCCAAATTCACTTTCTTCACATCTGCATCCGGCAACAAACCACCAGCTTTTTCAACCGCCTCCTTCACCCGGTCCCCTTCCTTCATTTCATACACACCCTCTTTAAAAACCGCCCCTTTCACATCAATTATAATTATTTTTTTCTGCTCCTTTGTATCCAATACTTTCGGTTTACTTTTTTTCTCCACATCTTTTACTTGAACTTCCGTTGTAATGAGCGATCGCTCTGTTTGCTGATTCGTTTTCCAGAAAAAAAGAAAAATCAAAGTGCCAATAATAACCACTAATCCCAACCATTTTTTCGGAAAATCCCACATCATTTTACACCTCTAATCATAAATTTATAACATCATTCATATTGTTTAGGAGAAAGCAGTTACGAAGGAGGGATGAAACATTGAACATAGGAATTATAGGGACAGGGAACATGGGGAATATACTAATCGATGCATTTTTAGAAACCCGTGCTGTCAAACCYTCGTGCCTTACTATTATTAATCGGACGCCTGCCAAAGCATATCATATAAAAGAAAAATACCCTTCTGTTCATATAGCCAAAACAAYCCAAGAGGTAATCGAACAATCCCAGCTTATTTTCATTTGCGTAAAACCGATAGACATATACCCTATTCTACAAAAATACGCTGACCATTTTTCAGACGAAGATTGCTTAGTTTCTATCACAAGCCCCATATCTCCATCACAATTAGAAACACTTATACCTTGCCACGTCGCTCGTATCATTCCAAGCATCACAAACCGCGCCTTATCCGGCGCATCACTATTTACATTTGGAAATAACTGCTCTCTAGAATGGCAACAAAAACTACTTCGTCTATTCAAAAACATTTCTACTCCCCTTGTTATAGAAGAAGATATAACGCGCGTTTCATCTGATATAGCAAGCTGCGGCCCTGCTTTTTTTAGTTATTTATTACAATGTTTCATTAACGCTGCTGTAGATAAAACAAATATTACACATGAAGAAGCCACTACTTTAGTAAGTGAAATGGTCATTGGAATGGGGAAATTACTCGAAAAAGAAATTTTCACATTACCTACTTTACAAGAAAAGGTATGCGTTAAAGGCGGTGTTACAGGAGAAGGTATTCGTATTTTAGAAGAGCACGTTGGGGATATGTTTCATAAATTAATCGAACGGACACATGAGAAATTTGATGAAGATTTAAAATGCGTTGAGCAGCAATTCAATAAACACACATAATAAATACGCCATCGTAATCCCAAACCCTTTTTATTAATACTTATCTTTTTCATGCTACATTTTCACTAAAACTAGCATTTTTACACTTTACACATATYATCTTTTTATTTTTCTAGAACTAAAACTACATCTTTTCTATAAAACAAAAGCAACCTTATCGGTTGCTTTTCTTTTATCCATTCTTCTTCGCCATAAAAAAGATGCGCTCTGTTTGTTCTGTCACTTCAATTCGTTCAAAGTCACCTGTGACGCGAAGCACTGTAAACCCAGCTTCTTCAAGCCATTTTGTTAACACTTCAACCGAATACGCACGYTGCACGTGACATTCGTCAAAACGATGATACACATCTTCTTCTGAATCTTGTACAAAGAATGTCAAATCATGTTCCACACTATCTGATTCTTCTCCAGGGAAGCAGTTCCAAATAAGTGATATTTCTTCGCCGTTCACTGTATATGTTTCATTTTGAAATACGTGATGTATTTTATATAAAGAGTGTACATCGAATAAAAACAAGCCATCCTGACGTAAATGGTGGAAAACTCTTCTAAATGTTTCTTGCACTCCATCTTCTTGCAATACGTAATTTAATGAGTCACAAAAGATTGTCACACAATCAAATTCACCAGGAACATCGAGCTCTCTCATGTCTTGTTGGTAAAAAGGAATAAAATAGCCTTCTCCCCCCAATTTTTGCTGCGCGACAGTTAACATTTCTTCCGAAAGATCTACACCAATTAARTCATAACCTTTTCGCACAAGCGGAAGTGTTACGTTACCAGTTCCACATGCTACGTCAAGGATTCTTGCCTCTTTCATAGATGCCTGTTGTAAACTTTCCTCTGTGAATTCCACCCATTTATCATAAGGGACATCATTCATCAGTTCGTCATACAGCAAAGCAAATTGTTCGTATTTCATTGATCTAGCTCATCTGCAATATCTTCACGCGGCACATCGCCCCATAGACGCTCTAAATTATAGTGATTACGCTCATCTTTATGGAATACATGAGCAACCACATCACCAAGGTCTACTAAAACCCAACGYGCTTCATCAAAGCCTTCCATACGTTGTACGTTAATTTCGAACTCATGTGCCTTCGCTTTAATTTCACGTGCAATTGCTTGTACTTGCTTGTCTGAATTTCCGTGACAAATAATAAAATAGTCTGCAATCGGTGAAATACCTTGCATATTTAGTACAACCATATCTTCTGCTCTCTTATCATCAGCTGCTTTTGCCGCTAATACTAATAACTCTTTATCTTTCATTTATTAATTTCCTCCTTGATAACTTCATTGTATGTTTGGAATGTTAATGGATAAATCGTTTGATCTTTTTCCATTAAAAATTGAATTGTTCGCTTTAAAGCAAACAGTAAAGCTTGATTTATATCTTTATATGCGAGTTTCCTCGCTTCTTCCACACCAGGAAACTTACGTCCTGGTTCAATGTAATCTGCTACATAAATAACTTTATCTAACATTGTCATTTTTTCATGACCACTTGTATGATATGTAATAGCTTGTAGAATTTCAGGATCAGTAATGCCTACTTCTTTTTCTACTAAGTATGCCCCAACAGGTGCATGCCATAACTCTTTGTTATAGTGCAGTAGATCCTTTGGCAAAGCTTCTCTCTTAATAATCTCTTCCATTTCTGGAATCGCTCTACATTTTGCATAATCGTGAAATATAGCAGCCGTCTCTGCCTTTTTCTCATCTACACCATATAATCGGGCAAGTTCAATCGCTGTTTCCATTACACCAACCGTGTGTATATAACGTTTTTCATGCATTTGTTGTTTGACAATACTAAGTGCTTCCTCACGATTCATACAACCCATTCCTCTCGATATATACCTGTACTTTTTCGGGGAGTAAATATTTGCATGTTTCCTTCGTCATATATCTCTCACGTAACAGAGAAGAAGAAACTGCAAACTCCGGAATTTCCACTTTTACGATATCATAAGGCGTATGTAATGTATAACCTGGTCTTGCAACTCCAACGAAAGTCACAAGCTTAAGTAACTTTTCAATGTTATACCACTTCGGCAAATACTCAACCATGTCTCCGCCAATAATAAAGTGAAACTGCATATCCGGATACTTCTCCGTTAATTGTACCATAGTATCGTACGTATAAGATGGGCCTTCTCTGTCTAGCTCTTCTAAACAAATTGAAAAGTAYGCTTCTTCCTCAATCGCTATTTGCAGCATGTTTAATCGACTTTTCACACTCGTAATATTACGTCCTTGCTTGTGCGGTGGAATTTGATTCGGCAAAAACCATACCTCTTCCAACCCTAAAGCATGATACACTTCATTTGCAATTAACAAATGTCCATTATGAGGTGGATCAAACGTGCCACCAATAATGCCAATTTTTCTCAAAAGAAACGCCCCTTCCTTTTACATACAGCAACTCTCCCCATACAAATTCGAAGAGAGCCCACTGTTAATAAAAGTTCAATTAATTTCACTCTTTATCTATCAAGCGTCAATTATGGAAATAATATACGTGATTTTTATCCTGCTATTTGCCAACACCTCAAAAGTCACTGACAATAACTAGGTTAGATGGGAAATTAACTGCACACAAAAGCCTAATTGGTGAAGGCTAAAAAACGCAAATTAAAGTTTCAATTTATCGTGGAAGCTTAATCTGCTTATTTTCTCTTGATTCTTTGTATAAAACAATTGTGCTTCCGATTACTTGAACGATTTCAGCTCGTGCACCTTGTGCAAGCTCTTCTGCAACTTCACTACGATCAAATTCACAGTTTTGTAATACGCTCACTTTAAATAGTTCACGAACTTCTAATGCTTCTCCAATTTGTTTCACCATATTTTCATTCACGCCACCTTTTCCAACTTGAAAAATCGGTGTTAAATGATGTGCCTTTGCACGTAAAAATCTTTTTTGTTTTCCTGTTAACATATAATTAGCCTCCAAGCTCTCTCATTACTAATTGTTTCATTCTATCAATATTCGGCACACACCCTGTCCACATTTCAAATGCAAGTGCACCTTGATAAACGAACATATCGATTCCATTTTGAATTATTGCACCTTGTTCTTTCGCATCGCCTAAAATTTTCGTCTCAAATGGATTATAAATAATATCAGAAACAATCGTTCCTTGTTTCAATGAACGAATTTCCAGCGGCGTATACTCAACATGTGGATGCATACCTATCGTTGTTGTTTGGATGATAATATCATATTCCCCTTGATTTTCTGCTGCACATTCTAACGATAGAGCATGCGAATTAACATTTGCCATGCACCCAGAGATAAGGTTTTTCGCCTTATCTCTCGTACGATTAGCAATATCAATTTGTTTCACACCTACATCGGCAAGCGAGAAGTAAATAGCTCGGCTAGCACCACCTGCACCGATTAATAAAATACGTTTCTCTTGAAGTGGATCTTCACTAATTGACTGCAGGGCACGAACAAAACCAATTCCATCTGTATTATACCCAATCAATTTTCCATCTCGATGAACTACTGTATTTACCGCACCGATTTGCCTTGCTAACGGGGCAATCTCATCCAAGTACTCCATAATTGCAACTTTGTGCGGAGTCGTTACATTAAATCCTGAAATACCTAATGCTTTCAAACCTTTTACTGCTTCCCCTAGCGCTTCTTCTTCTACAAGAAACGCATGATAATGGGCATCCATATTCAAGTGTTCAAATGCATCGTTATGCATAACGGGTGATAATGAATGTCCAATTGGATTTCCGATTACACCATATAATTGTTTCATAAATCCCTCTCCATATTAAATTAAAGATTTACGTAATGAAACACTTACTCCTTTTGGTACATGAGCAACAATTTTCGCTCCTGATTCATTTACAGTAACCCAGCCCAATCCAGAGAATACAACATCCGTTTTCGGCTCACGAATATTAAATTCATATTTCACAAACTTAGGCATATTTTCTAATTCTTCTGGTGTCGGTGGATTCAATAATTCTCCAGCGTGTTTTTCGTACAATTCATCAGCCTTTTCAAGCTTTGTACGATGGATTGTTAAACGGTTTGAGAAATGACAAGTAAATGCACGACGGCCCCCACTTACATAATCAAATCGTGCTAATCCACCAAAGAATAATGTTTGTTCTTCATTTAATTGGAATACCATTGGCTTAACTTCTGTAGTCGGTGTAATAAGCTTTAAGCTTTGTTTCCCAACATAATGCGCCATTTGATGATGATTAATAATACCTGGTGTATCGTATAAAGATGACGTTTCGTCTAATGGGATATCAATTAAATCAAGCGTTGTTCCTGGGAAATGTGATGTTGTAATTACATTCTCAGTCTCATCACTAAACTCTTTAATCATACGATTAATAAATGTTGATTTACCAACATTCGTACATCCAACAACATAAACATCTTTACCTTCGCGGTAATGCTCAATTGCATCAGCAAGTTCAGCGATTCCTTGCCCTTTAGCTGCACTAATTAAAAAGACATCTTCTGGTTTTAAACCAAGTTGCTTTGCACTGTAGCGCATCCAATGTTTTACTTTATCATGCTTAACTGACTTTGGAATTAAGTCAGCCTTATTCCCAACAAGTAATACTTTATTATTCCCTACAAAACGATGTAAGCCCGGTAACCAGCTACCATTGAAATCGAAAATGTCTACGATTTTGACCACTAATGCTTCCGATTGTCCAATTCCGTTTAAAATACGAAGGAAATCATCGTCTGTTAAAGAAACATCTTGAATTTCATTATAATGTTTCAAACGAAAACAACGTTGACAAATTACTTGTTCCTTCTCTAAAGATGATGCAGGAGCGTATCCTATTTCATTTTTATTTTCTGTTTGAATTTCTACACCGCAACCAATACATTTAATTATTTCAATCAAACTTTATTCCTCCCAATTAATTAAGCCTTTTTTCTTCATGTTTCTCATAATTCTTCGTTCAATTTTCCGATTAAATCGTGTCACCAATCCGTCCGTTTGCGCTACCGGTACAACTAAAATTGTATGAAGTCCCACACGATTCCCGCCGAGCACATCCGTTAGTAACTGATCTCCAATTACTACAACTTCATCTGGCTGCAGGTGCATCTCATGTATCGCACGCTTAAATGCGCGAACAAACGGTTTGCGCGCACTATGAATAAACGGAATACCTAATGGGTCAGCGAAGTCTTTAACGCGTTGCTCGTTGTTATTTGAAACGACCGTTACTTGAATATCATTTTCTTTCATTTTCAAAAACCACTCTTCAAGCTGTGGCGTTGCGTTTGGACGATCCCATTCAATTAAAGTGTTATCTAAATCAGTAATAATTCCTTTAATTCCACGTTTTTTCAAATCTTCTGGTTGAATATGATATATATTTTTCACATATTCATTTGGTAAAAATAACTTCAATTTCTTTCACCTCTTTGAGGATTTTTCATAAAATTTTTCGACAACATTTTTCGATAGATAACCTGTGGATAAACTTGTACACACTTTCCACGTTAATTTTTCAGTCAATTTGGAATTTACTAACAATCTATTCACATTTTATCCACTGAGTTATGTGGATAACCTCTTGTTTGTGACTGTCATATTTTTTTGGTACATTAAATGCAACAACGAATCAATCCTTATATTATTAGGAGGTGACTCACCTTGAAAACAAAACATATGGAACAGTTATCTACTGATTTACTCACTGAGTCTTATTATAAAGCAAAAGAACTAAAATTAAATCCCGACTTCATTTTACTTATAAAACAAGAAATTATTAGACGCTCGTTAGAGGACAAGCTCGTCAAATCTTCTTGAGTACATATAGATTGCTGATTGACCTGTAAAAAGAGCCATCCTGCGATGGCTCTCGAATAAACAAGTACTCCCATCTAGGGGATTTCTTCATTAAGCATCTTTGTCCACATTTCTTAATTAGAGCTTCATAAGTATATTATAAAACCTTTTCTTTACTTATGAGATACTCGGGTTGCAATTTTTTCACCAAGACGCAGCTCTTGCCCACTTGTCAATTCCTGCACTGCTTTAATCATATCTTTTTCAAATAATAAAACAACTGTTGAGCCAAATGTAAAGTATGCCATCTCTTCACCTTTTTGAACAGTACTTCTTTCATGAAGGAGCTCGATACTATTAACAAACATAGCACCTACTTTTACAAGTGCCATATGTTCGCCGTCACTATTTACTTCTGTAACAGAGCGATAATTTTTTGACAATGGTTCTTTCCCATACTCCATACCMGYTGCATTTACCGGATATGATTTTCTACCGAGTACAAATCTTTCAGTCACAGAGCCAGAAAGCGGGCTATGAATACGATGATAATGACTTGGACTCAAATAAATCACCATATATGTACCGCCTGCATATCGCTTTGCACGCTCTTCATTMCCTAGCATATCCACAATTGAATAACGCTTTCCTTTTATATCGAATGTTTTTGTATCCTCAATAGGACCTTGATCAGCAAAAACACCATCAACAGGACTAACGATACTCGATGCATCAGTATCAATACTACGCTTTCCTTCTTTTAGCCTACGTGTAAATAAATCATGCAATGTTCCATATTCCTTCAAACCCTTTTCCATCTCATCTTGATTAATTTGAAAAACTTTCACATACGATGGAATAATGATAGAGCTCAAACGAGATTGTGCAAATTTACGTAATATATAAGAAGTAAAACGACCATTTGTAAGTTCGATCATAAGTCGATATAATGTCCGTCGCAAATTACGAAACCTCCTAATCAGCCTATAACTTTAGTTTCCCCTTCTTTTCTCTCTATATCATATGTAAAATTGGTTCTTATTCCCACATATAGAATGGAGCCGTCTCGTTATACACGAAGAAAAACTAAGTATAATTTTTATTCTTAAATTGTTTAGCACCTTCTAATATTACAGATAGAACCCGCCATTTTCAACAGTGAACATGTATTTCTTCTTAGAACAGCTCGTTTTCTTTCCGTTTTCCCGAAAGAAAAGCAGCCACTTTTAAAGTGTAACTGCCTACAATATACATTATTCTTTTGCTTTTTTCTCTTTCTCAGCCCGCACAAATTCGTGGAACATTTTCATTAAAGCACGCTTTTCAATTCGCGATACGTAGCTTCTTGAAATACCGAGTGCCTTCGCAATCTCCCTCTGTGTTTTCTCTTTATCAAGCCCAAGTCCAAAACGCTTCACAATTACTTCTTTCTCTCGTTCGTCYAAAATATCGATATACTCTTTAATTTTTTCTAACTCCATACTAAGCTGAATCATATCAATTACATCTTCAGATTCTGATTTTAATATATCAATAAGCGATATTTCATTACCCTCTTTATCTTGCCCGATCGGATCATGAAGTGAAACGTCTTTTTTCGTTTTCTTCAGCACACGTARATGCATCAAAATTTCATTTTCGATACAGCGTGCTGCATATGTTGCAAGCTTAGTTCCTTTCCCTGCTGAATAGCTTTCAATCGCTTTAATAAGCCCAATGGTACCAATTGAAATTAAATCTTCTGCATCTTCACCAGTGTTTTCGAATTTCTTAACAATATGAGCTACAAGCCGTAAATTATGTTCAATTAAAAGATTTCTCGCTTGAGCATCACCTTGCTCCATTAACTCTAAGTACTTTCTCTCATCATCTGATGATAACGGCTGCGGGAACGCATTGTTCTTCACATAAGAAACAAATACGAACACTTCTCGAACCATATATCCAATTGCGGCGAATAGACTCAAACCTTTCACCTCCGCCAAAATAGTGGTCTTTACTATGTGTATGTGGGCATGAGGTTGTTTGTGTCTGTACGATGTAAATATGGAACTCTTAACTTAATGGCATTCTTAAACCACTCAACGCTAATCATTAAATTTTTCTATAAACATAGTAAAAGCCAATCGAAACGTATCGATTGGCTTTTACTAATATTCACTCCAAATTTTCTCTCCAGTATGCGCATCTATGTAACGAATTTTCCGACTACAATCGACGGATTCTTTATGATTTTCACTCCTCGTTTGTTTATACAGCAGTTTATATTTCATTTCCTCTGCATCATGATCTATACACCATTCTAATTTTACTCGAATGACCTCTTTATATATTTCTAACGCTTTTTCTTTTGTTACTTTTGGTGYTGTTTCATGTGCAAGTAACTCTTCTATTATATTGCTAGGTTTTCCCGAGTAGTGCATCACAGCACCATTTTCTGTATTAATGTTGACCATGAATTCCCTATACTCTACCGGAATTTCATTCACATATACTGAAAAGACAAATCTTTCAATCCCTTCATCTTCGTCACGTTCATCCCAAAGGCGAAGATATTGTGTAACATCTGGAATAACATGTTCTAAAAATTGAAGTGCTTTTTGTAAACATTCCTCTCTAGACAGTATTTGTTTTACTTCTTTATCGTCTGCCAGTTTTATAAAACCAATTAATTCATTGGTTGATTTATCAATCGTAATGCCAACTAAATTATTATATTTTAACATCGGTAAATGCTTTTTAAAGAATTCATTCATTAAATATGAATTCTTTTCTTCTTTCTGTTTTTGTAATTCCTCTTTCGAAACAAATTTCATCCTTATTCCATCTTCATTTTCTGTCTCAGCCACTTTTGTAAAACTTTCTTTATCCCAGTCAAATAAATCGAATATATCATCTTGTTGACTACCTTTTTTCGGTTTTTCAACAGCTACAGTTGGAGGCAATTTATAATGATCTGGGTCAAACAAATCTTTACCTGTACTTGCATCAATAAACGCATGACTAGGTTCTGGTTCATATACAAGATGATAGCCTTTTACTTCCTCACCATTTTCATATTTACATGAAGAATGTGTTAAATCCACAAATACAAGTCTCATATCTTGTCTAGCTCTCAAAGTTTCTAAAACGAGGTTCTCCTCAACAATTTCAATTGGCCATAACGGTTTTTTCTCTATAGCTTTTTGTCCATTGTAATGAAAATGCACAACATTACCTGAAGGATGAATTCGCACAACACATCCTGTATTCAGCAATGGATATCCATTCACTTCCTGCATATAATTTATTTCTTTCCAACCACGCCAGTCATCCTTAACTGACACATATGTATAAAATTCTAATTCTTCTTCCACATATTTTTTTATAAATACATTTGCAATCTCTCTTGCCTTATTCTCCTCTATCACTTCTTTATCACTCGAAAAATAATTTTCATCATCTATCCTGAATTCGAATAAATTACCAGTATGCCTATTTAATGTAATTTGTATCTTTTTCTCCTCATCCTCTTTATGCCCCCACCATAATAGATGATACGGATCATCCATTCCTTCTTGATCATCTACAACAAGCCTATATTCATCTGGAATTTCAATAATATGGGCCACTTGCTCTTTTCTTTTTTTATCTTTGGGATTCATCATACCCTCTCCTTTATTACAATTTAAGGTAATTATAACAAACAAAACCAAAAGCCATTAGCAAAAAGACAAAAAGCTGAAACAATTAGTTCATACGAATTTCACATGAATCTATTACTATAAGAATTGTACATAGTGAAATTACTAACAATGACGTTTATTCATATATAATTTCATTTGAAAGGGGTTGAAAAGATGAAAACTAAATATCGCTTTATGATCTCATCATTTGCTGCTTGYGCCTACATGATTTGGTGTTTAGTATAATAACAACTTCRCTTGTAAATAGGAAAAGGTGTGTATATAAATGGAATATAACCAATCAACAGTTAACTATTGGAAAGCTTTTGTATTACCTTATACATTTGCTTTAGAAGAGTTAAAAACTAAATTTGAAATTATGAACCGGGAAGCTCAATTTTTAGAAGACTACAACCCGTTTGAACATATAAAAACAAGACTTAAACAACCCGAAAGTATCATTAGGAAGCTTGAGCGTAAAAACTTATCACCAACAGTTGAAAATGCTCAAACACAATTACAAGATATTATTGGCATCCGTATTACATGTTGCTTTGTAGAAGATATTTATCATTTAAAAGAAGTTATTGAAAATCGTGGAGACATGGAAATTGTAGAAGTAAAAGATTATATTGCTAATCCAAAAGGAAATGGCTATAAAAGTTTGCATATGATTATTAAATATCCATTGTCACTAAATTCTGGTACGAAAGATGTCTTTGCAGAAATTCAATTACGTACACTTGCCATGGACTTTTGGGCAAGTTTAGAACATAAACTTTACTACAAATATGAAGGAAATATACCTGACTATTTGAAAGATGAACTACATGACGCTGCTATGAAAGCTGAAGACCTTGATAATAAGATGGCAACAATTCGTCAAGATATTGATGACATTGAAGCGTGTTCAAATCAAATTTTATTACCACTTTAAAAAGGTTCTCTCCTATGAGAACCTTTTTTATCCCGCTATTTGCAGGCAGTAAGACTCCCACCTCAAAATTCTGTGAATGCGAGGGGTTTTGCCCGTAAAATCCCGATTGGTGAAGGCTAATAATCAGTGGGGATGGACACCCCCCTACTAATTAAAGTTCCCACTTTATTTCTTCTCTATCGTACGAACCTCTTCAATCTTCCACCCTTCGTCTTCTTTTCCAAGTGCATACTGCATTTTCTTTTGAAGAGTAACCCCTCCATCTACTTCTTTTTCCTCCGTTTCAACAATAACAAGCCCACCTTTAAGAGCTTTCATATTCATATGTTCCAATTCTATTTTCTTATTTCCCTTTTGAAATGCCGYYTCCTTTTGTGTTTTTAAGTCTTCAGCACTAGGCATCTTCTTTGAAAATAACTCCATATGCTCAGCAAGATTTTTTTCATTCGTCGTCCGTACAAATGCCTCAATAACATCTTGAATGGATTTCTCTTCTTCTTTCGTTATATGTACCTTTTCCTCAGTTTTCCCAGCAGATTTTTGTTCTATATTATTCTCTTGAGATTGACATCCAACTAGCAATAATACGAATACTAGAAGAAATCTTAATTTCCCTAAAAAAACTCTCATCTTTCCATCTCCTAAAAAGAAAAGTGAGGCATTTCGCCTCACTTTCATTTATAATTAGCGTCTTCCTTTATTCGGATCGCCGCCGCCAACGATGTCAAAGACACGTTTAGCTATATTTGTATTCTCTTGAACGCCAGAGAATAAGTATTTACCTGGTCCGAATGCATATACGTTCACATCTTCACCTGTATGTCCACCCGTTGTCCAGCCTGTAACCGAACGCTTATTGAAGATATCTTCAATTGCATTATCAATCTTTGTTACATCTTTTGATGGAGCTATATCATTTACAGCTTTAATTTCTTCTGGTGTTAACTGTAAATCAATATACTTTTTCAATGTTTCTTCTACATTTGCACCTTTTRCAATCTCAYTTGCCATAAAGTCTGGYGTACGTTTCGCAGCTTTAATCGGMTCTACTTTAAARTTATAYTCACCATTCGCACCTAAAGATAAACCGCCAGTAGAATGATCCGCAGTTGCAACAACTAATGTGTTCTTATCTTTTTTCGCAAACTCAATTGCTGCTTTAAACGCTTTTTCGAAGTCTTCCATTTCACTCATTGCTGCAACGATATCATTATCATGTCCAGCCCAATCAATTTGACTTCCTTCGACCATTAAGAAGAAACCATCTTTATTTTTGTTCAAGCGCTCAATCGCTGCATTTGTCATCTCTTCTAATGACGGTGTTTTATCATTACGGTCAATCATTTTATCTAAACCACCTGGTGCAAATAAACCAAGAACTTGATCACTTTTATCATTTAATAATTGATTACGATCTGTTACATAACTATAACCAGACTTCTTAAACTCTTCTGTAAGATTGCGGTCTTTTCTAACAAAGTTATTTACGCCACCGCCAAGCATAACATCTATTTTATGCTTACCTTTAATTTTCTCATCAAAGTAATCATTTGCAATTGCATCCATATTTTTACGACTAATATCATGTGCACCGAATGCAGCTGGTGTTGCATGCGTAATTTCAGAAGTTGCAACGAGTCCCGTTGATTTCCCTCTTTCTTTCGCTTGCTCTAACACTGTTTTCACTTCAGCTTTATCATTATCAACCGCAATAGCTGCATTATATGTTTTTATACCTGCTGACATCGCAGTTGCTGCCGATGCAGAGTCTGTAATATTTTCATGTTCATCTTCTGGATATGTTTTTTGTGTTCCTACAAGATGCTTATCAAATTCTGTAGATTCCATCTCAAATGTTTTTGGATTATCTTTCATATAACGATGAGCTGTCATATATGAAGGCCCCATACCRTCCCCAATTAATACAATGACATTTTTAATCTTTGCATTGTTTCCGTTCTCATCTGCATTAACCTCACTAGAACGCGTAAAATTCCATGTCGCTACCGAAGTAACTGCTAACGACGCCACCACTGCAAATGGCCATGCTTTTTTTACAAACTTTTTCACTGTCTTGTCCCCCTAATTAGGTTATTCATTTCCCACTATTCAATTTAATAGAAGACTATTAAGATAAAAGTAGTTATATGTAAATTTTTTGTTAACTTATGTAAATATCAGTTATAATTTGTATAACTTTGTCCTTTCATATCAAGCATAATGCCCTTTACAAACTAAATATAAACAAATTGGATTTCTTTTAACGTAAATCTATTACTTTACACTTTGTAACATTCCGTTCTCTACTTTTTTTCTAATTTGAATAGAAATGTGGTGAATCTTTATGGAAACAGTAAAACTAGACAAATCTACCATTCCAGATTTACTCTCTCTTTGCGAATCTATCGGATGGTTACAACATGAAGCCTTTATGAAAGAACAATTCCATATGTATCTTTCAATTGGTACAATTTTTGGCTATGTACATAAAAATAAACTTATTGCAGCTGGAGGGGTATTTCCATTTGATCGTGGATTTTCTTCTATCGGTATGTTAATCGTACATCCTGATTTTCAAAGACAAGGAATCGGCCGTATTTTGCTAAACAACAGTTTAACTCTAGCTCATTCATCGCTTCCTATTCTGCTCATTGCAACAAAAGCTGGTGAACCTTTATATCAATCATATGGATTTCAATCAATAACAACAATTCATCGTTTCGAAAAACAAGCGAATCACATAAGTACAAAGTCTGTTCCCATAAAACAAATTCAGAAAAATGATCTTCCTTCTCTTGTTTTTCTTGATCAAACTGCGACTGGTGCWSATCGTTCTAAKCTTTATTYATCRCTACTATCGAGAGCAACTTACTCCTTTAAAATAGAGCRGGATAATCAAATARATGCTTTTGCTTTATGCRTACAAAAAGGAGRTGTACTATGTATCACTCCGCTTATTTCAAAAAAAGAAAAAGACTCTATTCAGTTATTAGAAATGATTTGTAAATCGTGGAATGGGACGATACGCATTGATGTTCCGCACTCACAATTCATATTCCGCCAATTTCTTCAAACAGCAGATTTCCAGGAAACGCTCCTTTCACCTCTTATGATAAAGAATGGTAATCAACTTCCTGGAAATCGTAATATRCTATTTGCTATGATAGATGCAGCRTTATGTTAGAAAGGRGACAMCTAATTGAAGCRATTTAGCTATTTTATGGTAGGTTGTCTTACTCTTACACTATTAGTAGGATGTAGTGCAGCAGAAAAGCCCGTAGAACAAGTAAAACAAGTAAAAAATACAATTACCGCGAAATTAACTACAGAAGAAAAAATGGTTGAAATAGATGGACAAACTATTTACTTTAAGCAAATTGGCAGCAAAAAACCACCTTTACTTATGATCCATGGATTTGGAGGATCATCCGATGGTTTTCAAAAGATTTACTCAGATCTAGCAAAAGATCATACAATTATTTCTGTTGATGCTTTAGGTTTCGGACGTTCCTCTAAGCCGATGGATTTTTATTATTCTTTCCCAACTCATGCAAATTTGTATTATAAGTTAATGAAAAAACTAGGGTATGATTCATTCGCAATACTGGGACATTCGATGGGCGGAGAAATTTCTCTTAATTTAACATATTTATACCCTGAAGCGGTTACCCACCTTATTTTAACTGATGCTACAGGCGGCCCTCATACGTTCGTTAATAAACAAGGTTCACCAAAACCAAAGTTGTCGACTGATTTAAGTGCCGTTTCTTCTATTGCAGATTATGATGAGAGCAAAGTTAAATTCAAGCGTAATGATGAAGAACATTATAATAAAATGAAGCTGTGGCCTAGGCGTCTTCAAATCAATGCAAMTGAAATYAAGCAACCAACTTTAATTATATGGGGAAGAAATGATARTAGCGTTTCTTGGAAAGAAGGMGAAACTTATCATCAATTCTTAAAAAATAGCACTTTCCATATTATTGAAAAGGGTTATCATGCTCCATTTCGTCAAGAGCCACAAGAATTTGTAGGGTATGTAAAAGATTTCTTCGAGAAAAATCCTATAAGTGCTGAAAAATAAACGGGTATCTCATGTTGAGATACCCGTTTTCATATATTAAGCAGCTTGCTTTTGGCGTTTTTGAGTTTTTGATCCTAGTACTTTTGGAATAACGAAGCCATCAATTCCAAATTTTCCAGCATTCATACCAGAAACAAGAACGAACATGGATAAGATAACCATTTCAGGGTTTACACCAATTGACCCACTAAACATATAGGAAAAGTTCATTAAAAGGCCAAAAAAGACCGCTGTTTTTGTTAAACAGCCTACAATTAAACCAATTCCGACTAAAATTTCTCCCCACATCACAAGTGTATTAAATAAATCAACGTTTGGAATTGCAAAATCTTGTAAGAATGATGCCCACCAAGATTGAACAGCTGGTTGTGCTCCTTTAGACTTTTCAATTGCACCTTGTAAATAACCAGTTGCATCGAAGCCTTTTCCTTGTAGTTTACCGATTCCAGCCATTACCCATGTGTAACCAAGATACACTCGAATTATCGCTAATACAAAAGAAACTGCTTTGTTTTCTCTTAAAAATTGAATAATCATATCTTCCTCCTAAAGTTGTAATTAAGTCAGTTACAGATAATATAATAACATTAGTTACTTACTTTTAAAATGTTAATTGTGGATAATTTATGACATTCATACAAAACATTAAATACTAACTTATATATAGTAACTTTTATTACCTGTAAAAACTTGAACATATCATACCACAGTTGATAATCATCTTCATTGAAGAAAATGTAAAAAAACTGTGAGTTAAATGTGAAACGCATTCATTCGAATATAGAATAAATCCGTTTCATATTGTTTATATACTCGAAATGTACATGTCTCCTCATCGGTTAATCTCGCTTCTCGAACAAATTCTTCTAACGTTTTGTCATGGTTAATAAACCCGTAAAATAGGCGTATTGTAAACATAAGTGCTACATTTCCATCTACATAATCTATCAATCCAACATATGATTTTACACCACTATATAAAAAGGATTCTACTAGTTTCAACTCCCCAAACTTATACCAACCATTTACAATATGTGTAAAATATGCAATTTTGCATATTACTTAATTTCCGCTACGCTAAAGTATACTCTCGGCYCATTTAAGTCGTACACACATTCCCCTAACTCTTCCATTACAAATTTCCCCTCCTATAAGTCCATTTCATACATACCCGTTTCTTTCAAAAAATCAGCTCTAGTTAAAGCGACTTTCTGCAAATATTGCCTAAAGGCTGTAATTGTTCCATCATGTGAAACGATACAAATTTTTTCTGCTTTTAACTGATAGCACCAGTGCAGAAATTCATCTACTATTTGCTGAAATTCCTTCTCTGATATGATATTGATTCCCTCATTCCATAACAATTCATTTGTACTTTCTTCTAATGAAAAATGTGGAAATAATTTTTTTATTATCTTTCGATCTAACAATTGATCGCACGGTAATGTTTTGGCGGCTTCCCGATAAGGAAAAATACGCGGGGATATATATGGGTGAACAATTTTTTGACAAGCAACTTCCGCACTCCATATTGTCGCAGTTTGTAAGGCTCGAAGTGTAGGACTAGCGATTAATATATCCTTTTCTTGTAATGGTACATCGTACTGAAGCAATTTTGCCTGCTTCTTTCCCTCGCCCGTCAATGGCGGATTCACTGCTTGTAAACTTAATGGTAAATCTTTTGTATGCTTACCCTCACCATGCCGAACAAAGACAAGTTTCATTCTCCTCTTCCTCTCACTAGGAAATAGTCTCACATATATCTTCCCTATTGTTTTCTTTACTCCTGCTATTTTAAGC
>NZ_JBFTMA010000013.1:0-18931 GCF_056396725.1 Bacillus sp. 05T31 | reverse complement strand
CAATTGAAGAATATATTTACTTTTATAACTATAAACGGTTCCAAAAACGACTCAACCATCGAGCTCCGATAGAATATCGAATCTCGATGGCTGCTTAGTCTTTTTCATACTGTCTACTTGACAGGGGTAAGACCACAAGTGGTCTTTTTTTATATACATCTTGTAATTGTTCAATTACGTTCTCTGCTTCTTTCATGACACGTTTCACTACGTGCTGAGCTGATTCCGTTCGTGCTAATGATGATGCTTGTCCCGCCCAAAGCGACATATACTCTTCCTTATTTTGCTTYGCTGCTTCTTGACGTATTTTTGAAGTTAATACGTTTTGCACTGGATACATCGGTAAATTCYCTTCTCTTCCTTCATGTTTCTCTATAAATTCATTACGAATACCCCGTGCATATTTCCCGGAAAACGCACGAGTTACCGTTGTACTCGTATCTGTACTATGTAAAATCGCTTCTTTATACASGTCATGCGTAATACTTTCTTCRCTCGTTAAAAAGGCTGATCCCATTTGAACAGCTTCTGCCCCTAACGCAMATGCCGCAACAAGCCCTTGCCCATTCATTACACCACCTGCTGCAACAATCGGGATATGAGGTACTTCCGCTACTAATTGCGGGATTAATGCAAATGTACCAATCATCGCATCTTGTTCTTTCCCAATAAACGTTCCTCTATGCCCTCCTGCCTCGCTACCTTGCCCGACAATAATATCTACCCCTAACTTAGCAAGTGCTTTCGCTTCCGYTACATGGGTAGCTGTTCCGATAACTTTTATCCCTTCCTTTTTCAAATCATCTATTTCTTCTTTTTCTAACGTTTGAAATGCAAAACTAACGACTGGTACCTTTTCCTCTAATAATACTTGTAATTGTTCTTTATAGCTTTTTGGAAGTTTTAAAGTCTTTTCTTCCTCTATACCTAATTCTCTATTCACTCCACTAAGTAATACTTTCGCCTCGTTTACCTTCTCTTCTTCTATCTGTATCTCTTTCGTTAAAAATAAATTAACACCGAAAGGCTTATTTGTTAGTTCCCTTATTTTATAAATCGCTTCACGGATTTGTTCTGGGCTCATATACCCTGCTCCAAGCGTACCTAATCCTCCGCTATTACTCACAGCTGCAACAAGTTCTGACGTTGTAATCGCTCCTGCCATACCTGCTTGAATGATCGGATACTTAATTTGTAATATATCTATTACTCGACTTGTAAACATCATTTTCCCTCCTACTTTCCCTATACCTTCTTTATATGACATGCTTTCCCCTTCTTTTACAAGGATTGAACTTTCGCTCAAGCGAATATATTGAAAGAGAAGGAGGCTGAGAACAATGATTTATCCAAATGCTTTGCAAAAAGGTGATACAGTAATGGTTATTGCACCGTCTGGCCCACCAACACTTGAGAATATATTAAAAGGTGTGAAMGTATTACAAGAGATGGGATTATCCGTAATAATTGGAAAGAGTGTTTATGAAAAATATGGATATTTAGCTGGAAGTGATCAAGTTCGTCTTGATGATATACATGAAGCATTTACAAATACTGAGGTCAAAGCAGTCTTTTGTGCACGAGGTGGTTACGGCAGCGCTCGTCTCCTCCCTTACATTCAATATGAAATCATTCAACGGAATCCAAAGATTTTTTGGGGATATAGCGATATTACGGCTTTACATACTGCCTTTTCACGTTATGCGGAGCTGGTTACTTTTCATGGTCCAATGATTGAAGAATTAGGAAAAGGTATAGATTCTCTCTCCTTATCTTCTTTCAATCAACTATTCCATCCGTATTCATCTATCTTATATGCATCAGAATGTATCGTACCTACCTCTCCATGTACAGTTACAGGCACATTAGTTGGAGGGAATTTAACTGTGTTAACAAGTATAATTGGCTCGCCCTATGAGATAAATACGTCAAATAAACTTTTATTGCTTGAAGATATTGGTGAAGAACCGTACCGCATTGACCGGATGTTAAATCAACTACTTTTATCTGGACAGTTTAATGAATGCAGCGGCGTTATTTTTACAAGTTGTCACGACTGCAACCCTTCTAAGCCATCTCAATCATTGCAAACAATATTATATGAATATTTCACGCCATATAATATACCTGTGTTATTCGGYYTACCGATTGGACATATAAGTCCAAATATCGGTATTCCCCTCGGAGCTACAGCAACAATAAATACAACTAACAAAACTGTTTCTATTTCTTCTGGTATAGCCACTCCATGTTCAAATTAAAAAGGAAAAGCTGCTAAGCTTTTCCTTTTACTTATAATAATTAAAGATTCGTCCTGATGCTATCTCTGCAATTTCTTCTGGAATAAATGTTTTACTCATATCTGTTCCAACATTTAATACAGCTGTCGCATCTTTCTCGATGCTACCCAATAATTCTTTTCCACGTATCGTAATAAGGGGTGTACCTTCTGGCAACACATCTTTTACAAATTTCAATTGTGTAAAGAACGGAACGATCCATCTACCCTCTCCTTGGAAATGACGCAAACGAAGTGTTCCTTCCGTTGCCCCGTCTTCTGCTTCAAGTGAACCAGCAACATAAAACTCCGTTGTTAAGAGCAATTCATAAAATTCCTTTTGCTTTTGTTTATCATCTCCTGCTAAAACGAGTACTTCTTCTATTTTCTTTACTGGAATTTGCTCCATATGATGCCACCCCTATTTTCAAAATGATTATACTTAGATTATACGAAATATTCTTATTTTTTTCTACATAATTCCACAATTATTTTCTTAAAATAATTTTAAAACACCTTCAGTCGTAACGATTTTRGCAAATTCATCATGTAAGTTTACAAGTGTCATATTGTGAATGTCCTCTGCACTATACTCTGTCCCGTCCAGACCTTTACGATTGAATGTAGCCGTCGCATCGCTCACTAAATACGTTGTAAGCCCTAAATTACCTGCCATCCGTGTTGTAGTCTCCACACAATGATTTGTTGTTAATCCTACAATCACTACYGTATTACAWTTTTGTTCTCTTAATTGTTCTTCCAAATTTGTCCCAATGAACGCGCTATTAACGGATTTCTGGATAATTATTTCATCTGGCATTGGTTGCACTTCTTCTTTAAAGTTTACCGTTTCCGCATGTTGATAAAACATCGATTGAACATTTTCTTTATTTACATGTTGAATATGAAAAACTGGTAGTTTTCTTTTTCTCCATTCTTCTAACAAACTTTTCATATTTTCTTCCGCCAAAAGGTTATTCCTCACGCCCCAGTATGGTAAGTTGAATGCTTCCTGTACATCAATGATTATAAGTGCTGCTTGATTAAGCATAATATCCTCCTAATTAATTGGGCTGTAATTGAAACAGAAAACCAAGTTGCTGCGAAGCAGTAATAAAACAAATATAGGCACAAAGCTCTACAATTTCTTTTTCAGTCCAATATTGTTTTAATATATGAAACATATTATCATCTATCGCCTTTTGGTCATGAACAAATGCATGCGCAAAAGTAACGGCTACGCTAATTTCTTCTATTTTTTGTATATCATCCGGCTTTCCCATTGCCATACAGTACGGACATTCATTCCCAAACGCTAATGTTCTTCTTACTTGCTCCTTTAACTCTACGGAAAGGGCCCCTGTACTATACAGTGTATTCTCTAACGTACTCCACGAATTTAATATATCTGGATTATGACCTAATAATTTTTGAAACTTTGTATCTCCTACATTTGATAATGTAATTCTCTCCATCATTTCCCCTCGGATTTCCTTCTTTTTTATTGTAAAATAAATAAAGTCCACTTTACATTTCATATGAATCTTAATTTTAAATTTTTCTTTACAAAAATTATCATTTTACTGGAGGTATATTTACAAATGCAATTAGACCGTGTTGATCGAAAAATTTTAAATGAATTATATAATGATAGCCGCCTTTCGATGCGTGAATTAGCAAAACGAGTAAACTTATCGGCTCCGTCTACTACAGAACGTGTACGTAAACTTGAAAGTGAGGGGATTATTCAAAAATACACAATCGATATCAATTATAAAAAAGCAGGACTTGTTTTAGATTGTATTTTAGAAATCACTTTAAAAAATGGTGATACAACACGTATGCAACAGTTTATTCARTCTTATCCATCTGCAAGTTTTTGTTACCGAGTAACAGGAAGCTTATGCTACATTGTAAAAATCTCTGTTCCTTCACTCGTTGAACTTGAAGAATTTATCAATGATGTTTCTTCATATGCAACGACAGTTTCTCATATCGTATTATCAGAAGTAGCTCTTACTCCGGACATTGAACATATATTCCCAGAAGTTTAATTCATATTTATTCGCAAAAAGAGTAAAAACCCCTTACATTAAGAATAAAAATGATATATCATGTATTAAAATACATAAAGTTCGAGAAAGGGGCTTTACATTGAAAATCTGGTTTTATGAAAAAACGGCACAATTAGATGACTTGCTTGGTATTTGGGACAATGTTCCGACCATCCCTCGAATTGGTGAAAAAGTTGAACTTCTAAAAACCGTTCGGATCGTTACAGATATTAAATATGTAAAGAACGGTAATAATTTTCGTGTAGAGATTATTACAAATTAAAAAGTAGCTCTTTAGGAGCTACTTTTTAATTATCTATTATGCGCTTTCTTTATAACAATTTTATCTTCTTCTACAGAAACTGTTACATAATCATTTTCTTCTAACCGAAGCTTATTTACAGCTTCATCAGGTAGTTCTACAGCCATCAATCTATCTGTTACTATCACTTGGCTATATATTTCATTTTCTTCTGATGTATTCACTACTTTTTCTTCATTTATGAAACGAATCGGTGGCACACCAACTTCTTTTACTGTACGCCATTGTTTCCAAATGTAAGGGATTAACCAAAGTAACCCGACGACCGTAAGCCCAATGCCGATCCATAAATTACTTTGTGCTTGTAATTCCGTAATCGAGATTGCGTCACTTCCCTCTCCACCTACAAATTGCATACTCGTTGCAATCAAATTATTTAGAGCATGCACAGCAATATTCGTCCATATATTTTTTGTCTTTATGTATAGAAGGCACATAATAACACCGAACATGAAAGCACCGATAACATCAAARTGTCCTAGTCCAAAAATAAGAGAGGATATAATAACCGCTCGTTTAATCCCCCATTTGTAAGCCATTCGCTGTAAGAAAAACCCTCTAAAAATAACCTCTTCCATTATTGGGGCTAATACACATGCTGAAATGAAAGTAAATATCGTCATGTATATGTTACTCGTATTAATTACATTTCCATCTTCTAACATGGTAACTAAGAAATTAGGTAAAGTATGTGCTAAAATATAAAATTGAATTTGGGATATACCGACTGCAAAAATCATTCCCATTATCGTTGCTAGTATAATTAGCCCCCAATGTAAACGTCTGGGCTTATCAAAAAAACTTTTAAAAACAACATTATTTTTACTTGTTTTTAAATATAGCCACAATAGTGGAAATGCRAAAAATATTGATATTTGTGACARKAACTCTATCGTATTGTCAGAAGCACCTGATAAATTTAATGGAATCATAGTCAGGAACATCCCTATAATCATCCATCCAAAAAAACTACGTAGCCTTATACGTGAAAATGCATGTTGCATATGGAACACCTCCAGAGATGATATAAAGTGAAACTTTATTCAGTATTTTATGGGTAGCCCTTCTCCACAAATGGCCGGATAACTAAATTATAATATGAATATAGTTGAAAATCTTCCTATTTTTCTCACTTTTTTCCGAATAATATACGTATTAAATTACATAATAACAATCCTATTTGATATACCATATCAATGTTCTTCAACTTAGTTACAATTATGTTCCTAAGTAAATATGTATCTGCCACACTTAAAAGCTACATAAATCAAAAAAGCTGGTTAATAAAAATCCCCGTTAACACGGGGATTTTTTCTACTATAATACGTCACGTTTTTGGAATAATACACTTGATGCTACAAGTAATACAGCAAAGTATGCAACTACAAGTAATAATGAAGTTGTAAACGTAAATTCTGTAAATGGTGGTTCTRCTCCGCCACTTACTAATTTATTRCTRTCGTAMRCACTTAAATTYAAATGSRARAATACMACAAAYTTYGCWACACCTTTWGCAAACATCATAAGCACCATTGTAATTGCACTTTGTAAGAAGAATAAGAACAACGAAATAATTAATGGTAATACAGAATTTCTAAATACATTAGCTAAGCAAAATGAAAGAGTTGCAAAGAAGAACGGTGAAAGTACTTGATATAAAATGGACTTCATTACGATTCCTAACGTTACTCCTGTTTTACTACCGTCCATTACAATCCCGCCAATAATCATTGCGATTAACGTGCTAGCAAATATGATAAATAATATAGTAAGTAACACTGTAATATATTTAGAGAACAAAACTGTAATTCGTTTTCTCGGACGGATTAATAACTGCTTAATTGTACCTTTTTGGAACTCATCAGTAATTGTACGAGACGCAATCGTAATTCCAAAAATTGTTGCAAATAAGGTAATTAAACCAATCTCTGAACTTACAAAATCTAAATATGATCCTTTAAACTCATTTCCTCCTCCCCATTTCAGCATCGCTAAAACTCCCAAAATCTCCAATGCTGCAATTACACCTATTAAAATGTACATACCTTTTTTCGCATGTAACTTTAAAAATTCATTTTGAATTAATTTAAACATTACGCTTTCACTCCCCCTGTAATCGCTAAGAACTCATCCTCTAACGTTTTATTTTGAACAGTAACACCGTATACGAGTACATCAGCATTCACTAACTGTTTTACAATTTGCGGAATCTCTTCTTTCATTACAGATGCCACAGCTACATTTCCTTGTACTTTACCTTTAATAATTTCGTTCGCTTTTTGAACTTGATCTACTTCAAATGCAACTACAACTGTTTCATCATGCTTCGCTTGTTCATGTAAGTTATACTCTTGTACAAACTCACCTTGCTTTATAATAACTACGCGATCACACATTAATTCAATTTCACTTAATAAATGACTTGATACAATGACTGCAATATTTTCTTCTTTCGCTAATCGTTGTAAATAATCACGAATTTGGCGAATACCAGCTGGATCTAATCCATTTGTCGGTTCATCTAAAATTAAGATTTTCGGCTGATGAAGTAACGCCTGCGCAATTCCTAAACGCTGTTTCATACCAAGTGAGTATGTTTTCACCTTTTTATGAATCGCATGCTCTAATTCAACAAGCTTTACAATTTCAGCRATGCGCTCTTTACTAATTGGKGTAATYGCCATGTTCGCAAAATGCTTYAARTTTTGCATTCCAGTCATATAATCATATAGCTCGGGATTTTCTACAATCGCTCCAATTTGCTCTAGCGCCTTTTCACGCTCTGTGCGAATACTATGACCACAAATTGTAATATCGCCTTCTGTCATAGAAATAAGACCTGTCATCATACGAATTGTCGTCGTCTTACCRCTACCGTTCGGTCCAAGGAAYCCGTATACYTCTCCTTCWCGAACCTCAAAYGATARGCCSCGAATRATTTCTGTTCTACCGATTTTTTTTCGGACATTTTCTAATTTCACTACTACATTTCCCAATGATGATTCCTCCTTTAAACTTCTAGTTTTTTGTCGATGATGCGCCCTGTAACTACTAATAATGTAATTGTTAATAAACAGTTAAAACATAGATTTAAAACTGTAATATCTGTACCAGAATAAAATGATGTATTTAAAAAGCCGTTTTGATCTATAAATCCAATATTATTTATGGCAAACACATACTTTTCTATTTGCTGAAAGATATATGTTATTCCCCCATTAAATGCGATAAAAACAACGAATAAGATTACGCAAACAATCTTACTCATCGATGATTTCACATTGAATAGCTTCGTAATTACTATAATTAAATAAATAGAAACTAGCATATTAACAAAATCTAGTCCCCATAAGAAAATAGATAACATATGATGTAATATTCCATAATCATATAAACTGTGGATTGCTTGCTGAACACCTAAATCTGTTTTTCCATTATAAATATTTAAAGAAAAATAGTATAGAAAAATGATTCCTATTCCTAGCAAAATCATAAAGAGTAGTACACAAAATAAAACATTTGCAGATATATATTTTTGTGCTGAAATAGAAGTACAACGTAGCATAGAGTTTTTTAGCATTTTTCGAAAAGATGATATACCTGTTAGAAGAATTGCGAATCCATTTATACCTAGTACGATAAAAAATATAATAATGATTATATCTTGCCTACCTGAAATTCTAGCTCCTGAAACTCCTTTCATATTAAATAAAAGAATTAATGAAACTGTAATAAATCCGAAGTAAATAATGGCTATTTTTCTCTTATTACAATTATACAGATAAAGAAAAAGCTGACTCATTTCTCATAGGCCTCCTTAAACAGCTCATGTACTGCCTTCCCCTTTTGAAATCGAAGTTCTTCCACATTTTCATGCAATATTATTTCTCCATCTTTCAAAAAGATTACTTCATCAAAWATATTTTCGATTTCTCTTATTAAATGAGTTGATATAAGCAGCGTACAATCTTCACGATAAAATTTAAGGATTAGCTCAAGTACATGCTCCCTAGAAACGAGATCAATCCCGCCAAGCGGTTCATCCAGTACGAATAACTTCGCTTTTCGAGAAAATGTTAAAATGATTTGCAGCTTCTCAATCATCCCTTTTGACAATGCTTTAATTTTTTCTTCTAACGGTATTTTGAATTCCACAATCGTATCTACTGCTTTTTGAATATCGAAGTCTTTATAAAAATCTCTATAGAAAAATAAAGCATCTTTTACAGTCATCCAATCATCAAAGACTGGCTTATCGGACATAAATGAAACGATTTTTTTCGTCTCTAATCCTACCTTTTTACCATCTATTGTAATACTACCTTCAGAAGGATGCTGCAGGCCTGCAATCATTTTCAATAACGTCGTTTTCCCGCTCCCGTTATCCCCAACAAGCCCAACGATTTTTCCTTCTGTAATCTCTATGTTTAACTCACGGATCACTGCTTTTAATCCGTACCGCTTCCATAGATTTTCTATTTTTAATAACTCTGTCATTCGCTCTCCTCCCTTTTCTCATGTAATGAAGAACGAAGGATTGTAAGAATTTCTTCTTCTGAAAAACCTAAATTGTCCATTCCATCTATAAAAGAATGAAGTAATTCTTTCGCCATATCTTTTCGCAGCTCCATAATTTTCTCCCCTTCATTCGTTACATATCGCCCCATTCCTCTACGTGTTACAACAACTCCATCCCGCTCTAACTCTTGAAATGTACGTTGAATCGTATTTGGATTTACTTGTAAATCACTCGCTAATTCACGTACGGAGGGAATTTTATCGCCAGGCAATAAATGACCCGTTACAATTTCTTTCTTTACGTATTCCATTACCTGAATGTAAATTGGTGTATTTGGAGAAAACTCAATTTTCATTTCTCCCCTCCTGTCTTAGTGTGTTAGTTAAATAGTACACTAAGACAAATTACATGTAAATACTTACAACAAAAAATGTAATAAAAAGGCAGTGTAACTTTTCGTTACACTGCCTTCCTGTAATAACATACAGGTAAATCTATTCTAATTATAGTTTCAATCGTTTGAATTCACATATAACCTTATACAAAATTTATTTTACTTTTACTTGAGTTAGCACAGATTTAAACGTATTAATAACTGTATCTACTTCTTCATAACTAATTGTAAGGGATGGTTCAATACGAATAGTTTTTGAATTAATTAATGTTCCCGCAACAAGAATGCCTTGATCAAACATCGCCTTTGACACTTCATAACCAATCTCGTCTTTATGGAATTCAATCCCAATCATTAAACCTTGACCACGRATTTCAAAGATTTTATCTTCGTGTCCTTCTGCTGCTTGTTTCAATCCATTTAAGAAATACTCTCCAACTTCCATCGCTCGTTCCGGTAATTTCTCTTCCAATAAAACATGGATTGTTGCAATTGCAGCAGCACATGCAAGTGGATTTCCTCCAAATGTTGTTGTGTGCATAAATGGATTTTCAAACCAACTTTTGAATACTGTTTCTTTCGCAACAATAGCTCCCGCTGGCATTACACCTCCACCAAACGCCTTCGCAAGACAAATAATATCCGGCACGACATCATATAATTCTGCAGCAAACATTTTTCCTGTACGTCCCATTCCAGTTTGTACTTCATCAAAGATAAGGAGTGATCCAAACTCATCACAAAGCTCTCGTACTTGTTTCAAATAATTTTCTGGAGGTAAAATAATACCGCCCTCTCCTTGAATTGGTTCTAAAATAACTGCTGCAACATCTTCTCCCACTAATGCACATGTCTCAAATGTTTTTCTCATCATATCAATATCGCCAAACGGAACATGACGGAAACCCGGAATTAATGGTAAAAATGGCTTACGGAACATTCCTTTTGCCGTCCCAGATAAAGCACCAAGGCTCTTACCATGGAAAGCACGCGTTGTAGCAATGAAAGTTGTTCGTTCACTATACATTTTTGCTAGTTTTAATGCTGCCTCTACGCTTTCTGTTCCACTATTTGTGAAGAAGGCATATTTCAAATCACCAGGTGTAATATCCGCTAAAATCTTTGCAAGCATTGCTCGAAGTGGATCTAGTAAGTCCTGACTGTGCAATGCTTGACGCTTTAATTGATCCGTTACAGCTTTTACCACTTTCGGATTACGGTGACCAACATTATAAATTCCAAATCCACCTAAACAGTCAATATACTTTTTACCATTAATATCCATGAAGCAAGATCCTTCATCTGACCATTCTACTGCTGCAAATTGTCCATCTTTTGTTACTGTTTTTCTATAAGCAAGAAAACCAGGGTTTACATGCTCTCTAAATCCATCTACTGTTTCTTTTTGAATCCAGTTTGCCTCTTCTTCAGTAACCTTTTCTTTTTCAATTAACTGTAGTACTTTCGTAATATACTCATTTACATTTGATTCTTTCTCATTCAATTTATTTTTCACGTTCGTTTCCATCTAATTCACCTCTACATTTTTTTTATTTGCAAACCAACCAATAGGTTCTACTTCTAGATTTATATTAATCTGCTTAATCTCTTGAAATTCTTCTAAACCAAACGTYCCTAGACTACGMCCTATACCACTTTGCTTATATCCGCCCCAAGGCGCCTCATTGTATGTTGGATGATAGCTATTAATCCACGTAATTCCTGCGCGAAGTTTGCGAATCACACGCATTGCTTTTGCACCATCGACTGTAAATACTCCTCCAGCCAAACCATAGTCTGTACCATTTGCCAACTCAATTGCTTCCTGTTCGTCTTTAAACTTTTGAATTACTACAACAGGACCGAAGATTTCTTCCTGGACAATGCGCATATCAGGTTTTACATTGACAAAGACTGTTGGTTCAATAAAGAAACCATCACCTTTTCCATCCTCCATTATTCGTCTACCTCCGCAAGCAACGTTTGCACCTTCGTCTTTCCCAATTTCAATATAGCGTAATACTTTTTCCATATGTTCTTGACTTACAAGTGGCCCCATTTCTGATTCTGGATTATCACCAGGTCCAACGTTAATTTGCTGTGCTCGCTCTACAAAACTATTAACAAATTTATCATAAATCTTTTCTTCTACAAGGATTCTTGATCCTGCTGAACATACTTGTCCGCTACCTGCATAAATACCGAATAGAGCATAATCAATAGCGGTCTCAAAATCTGCATCTGCAAAAATAATATTTGGAGATTTCCCTCCAAGTTCTAACGAAATCTTTTTCATATTATCAGCCGCTGTTCTCATAATGTGCTTACCTGTTTTTGTTCCACCTGTAAAGGAAATCATATCCACTTTATGACTCGCTGCAATTTCATTTCCTACTATTGGACCAGCCCCCATTACCATATTGGCAACACCTTTTGGTAGCCCTACTTTTTCAAGGATTTCGAATAGCTTTGTTGCAGTGATTGGTGTCACTTCAGAAGGTTTAAACACAATTGTATTTCCAGCTGCTAAAGCAGGTGCAATTTTCCATACACTCATCAATAGCGGATAATTCCATGGAACAATTAATCCACAAACACCAACTGGTTCTCTTACAACCATCGCTTGCATCGGATCGGCTACATGATATGTTTGACCATCTGGCTTTGTAATCAATCCGGCATAATAACGAAAACAAGCCGCTGCATCTCCAATATCTCCTTCTGCCTCACGATATGTTTTTCCATTATCCATTGTTTCAAGGTACACTAATTCTTCCATATTTTTATCAATTTCATCTGCTATTTTAAATAAATATGATGCCCTTTCAGCAGTGGATGTCGCTGACCAAATTCCGCTATCGAAAGCCATTCTTGCCACTTCTATCGCGTATTTTGCATCCTCAATCGTTCCCTCAGGTGCATATGCTATACCCTTGCCATTCGCAGGGTTAATAATCGTTCTTTTCTCTTGATTACTAGACTCTCTCCATTCACCGTTTACATACATTTTTAAATCTAGCACTATATTGAATCCCCCTTCATCGATCGTTTATATATTTATAAGCAATTTTCATGCCAATATTTAAAATCCAAAGGCATCATACATAAACTGACTATTTTCTTAAAARCAAYAAACAWTTTATGCAYTYYCGCATACACTATTCCATTTTGCATAAARYGRAAYKTTAATCATTTCCGCTACCGCCTTCACCACTCGGGACTTGAMTCCYAGAGAATATGTACATGCTGAGCACACACAAAAAGGAGAAGTCTATGTGACCTTCTCCTTTTTTAGGAATAAGAGATGATATCAGCCGCTATCCCTTTTTCACTAACAATTTTTTGATATTTACGACTCACTGAAGATTGGCTGATTCCAAGAGCTTTTGCAGCCTTAGTCGTTGTTTTGTACTGCTTCATTGCAAGTAAAATCAATTGTTCTTCTACAGAATGTAGTGCTTCTTGTAATGGTAATACTCTTGTAATAACTGGTTTTGATTTTTTGAAGGCATAACCAGTTGTTAAAAACTTACTAACAAACTCCGCTTCAATTACTGGATCGTCTGCTGATACTACTAAACGTTCAATCATATTTTGTAATTCACGTACATTTCCTGGCCATGAGTAAAACTCTAGTAAGCTAAGCGCATCTGGAGTTAAATGATAATTTTTATTATATTTTTCATTTAACTGTTGTAAGAAATGAAAGGCAAGTACCGGAACATCTTCCATTCGCTCTCGTAAAGAAGGAACTCGCAACGGAATTACATTKAGCCGATAAAAYAAATCTTCACGGAATGTTCCAGATTCGACCATCTTTTCAAGGCTCTTATTTGTAGCAGCAATAATTTGTACATTTATTTTCATAGGTGTTGTACTTCCAATAGGAATTACTTCTTGTTCCTGCAGGACTCTAAGCAATTTTACTTGCAAATGTAAAGGCATTTCTCCAATTTCATCTAAAAATAAAATACCTTGATCAGCTCGCTTAAAATATCCTTCTTTTCCATTTTTATYGGCTCCTGTAAAAGCACCTTTCGTATAACCAAATAGTTCACTTTCTAGCAAAGTTTCTGGAATTGCACCACAATTTAATTTTAAAAATGGCTTTGAAGATCGGTTTCCAAGTTGATGAATTGCCTGAGCAATTACTTCTTTTCCGACGCCAGATTCTCCAGAAATAAGAACATTGGAAGAAAAATCTGCTATTTTTTTAGCTTGGTTAATAATTTGCTCCATTTTCGGACTACAGTAAATAAGCTTCTTAAGAAAACGATCTTTATTTTTAAAGTCATCTAACTCCTTCTTATATTGCTCTGATATCTTCTTTATTTCATGTAATTCCGTCTTCAATCTCGTTGCTTCGGTAATATCCCTGGAGGCAATAATAATACGATGAAGCTCTCCGTTTTCATTAAATACAGGGTTTCCAACTGCTAATATTTTTCTTCCGCTTTTTGTTTCTTGTACAACTGATACCTTTTTTTGTTTTTCCAACACTAATCGCGTAACCGATGGACTAAATAATCCTTTCTTTTCTAGGTCTAAAAGATTTTTTCCTAACAAGTCCTTCAAATTACTCCCCCAAAAATCATTGATAACAGTTTCACTATAACGAATTAATTCCCCTTTATGATTAACAACTAATATTTCATCATAAATGCTAGACAAAATTGCATGTAAATCTTCATTTAAATCCTTTATATATTCAATTTCCATCGCCATGTCCTCGACCATCGGCAAATCTTGCACAATAATAACCATTCCTTCAATACTTTGATCAAAGTTTGGAATTGGACTATAGTCAACTAATACACCCATCTCATTTGTGATTTGTAATTGATTCAAGATCGTTTTTCCCGTTGTAAATACGTTATTAATGTGCTCTTCGTTAAAAATCAGTTTTGCTGGTACATTCATAACTTTTTCAGGAGTCGATTTAATCATCTTCAAACCAGACTCATTGCAATTTACAATTTTCTTTTCACGATCTACTACAAAAATCCCCATTGGAATAGACGTTAAAATAATTTTTAATATATCAACACTCTGATTTTCTTGTTTAAATAGTTCTGCAAAAACATCCTCTCTTCTTATATATCCTGTTAGCTCATCCACTTCATTTTTTACTATGGCAATCGGCGCTCCAATAATTTGAAAAAGAGCTGTTAAAGAAATATCTTTACTAAGATGACATATTGTATCTAGTGAAACAGCATTTGAAAGTAATAGCTTAGAAGTTAATTCCTTACTATTTGATAGCAGATCCTTCACATGAACGTATGCAAATAATTCCTCTCCTCTTTTTAAAAATAGAAACGATTCTTTTATATTTTTAACATCTATATTCCATTCCTTTTCAGATTGATCGATAGGTAGAGAAACTATGGGTCTAATTTTTGTATGAGCGATGGAAAACATGCTGCTATTCCTCCTTTGAACTATTTAATTTGTATTGTATCATTAAATACAGATTTTTTTAATTAATCTGAAAATAAAACGTTTCTTTCTTTATTTAATAAAAAAAGGAAGATGAGTGCCTCCATCTTCCTCATAGTTCTATCATTAATCACTACCACTAACGAAAAGATCTTCTTGAATATAAGCTAATACCATACCTGGAATTACTTTATCTCCCGCTTCTACTTCTAAAGATTGAACTTCTCCACTACATCCCATCTTAATTACTTCCAGTTTACCATTCATATCTTTAATAGCGAATAATGGCTCCCATTCATAAATTCGAGAATCCTTATTAATAGACACTTTTTCAATTATTCCATAACACGGACTCGTAATAATATCATAATACATAATCAATCATCCCTTTCTTTTATTCTATTAATATTGTTCTTCTAACCTTTGTGACTGAAGAATCATATAGAAAAAGCTTTGAAACTCTTCTATGTCCTCTACCTCAATGCCTAGCCTTGTTGCCCAATATTGTTCCTCTCCAATATCTTCTTGACTTAATAAAACCATTCTCCCATTTTGAATTGAAGTAACCATTGCCTTTCCAAGAAACTGTTGCGAATACGTAACAGCTATATCGTAACGATGGCTATTCGACAAAATGCAATAATAGCCAATTTGTTGTCTCTCCACTTCTTCTAATAAAATATCCAGTTTCATTTGGTCCCTCCTTTAGGTTAAAAATGCAACTAGCATATTAGACATGCTATTCCTACAACTTTGCAACCACCTTCAATGAAATGATTTTCAAGTTCAACTGTATTTGTTTTCTACTTGGATTACGACAATAACACCCCGCTTTTATATTTTTACTAATTGTACAAAGCAATAATTGTGCCAAATGAAAATACTATATTGATCATCTTTTATCAGCCATACTCCCTAGACTTGCCCCTCTTCCTTATGAATCGTTGAATGAATTATGCAATACTGCATGGTTGCCCAATCTTCAAAGAAAAAGACATCGGATCCATTCCCGATTTCTTTTTCTTTTTTATCCCGCTATTTGTGGGCAGTAAAACTCCCACCTCAAAATTCGGCTGGAGCAAAGAAGTTAGGTGGGAGCCCTGCTGCCCGTAAACGCCCGATTGGTGAGGGCTAATAATCGGCGGGGGATGCCCCACCCAACTGATTATAGTTTCACTTTATATTTCCTGTGCTTCTTCAAAATGCATTTGCGGAGGAGCTGAACGGAACATATTTGTAACATATAGAAGGTACCCAATTCCAATAGCAGCCCAGCAAAGTCCCAAAATAAGTGAATGGATATTGAGATTAAACCATAGTACGGCTACAGTAGCAGCACCCAAAATAGGCATAACTAAGTAATTTAAGAAATCTTTTATCGTCTTATATCTTTTTTTCTTGATTATATAGTAAGAAATTACAGACAAATTAACAAATGTAAATGCAATAAGCGCTCCAAAGTTAATAAGAGATGCTGCTGTTTCTAAATCAATGAATATAGCGAAGAGCGAAATAATTCCTACAAAAATAATATTATATACTGGGGTTCTCCAGCGAGGATGAATGTATCCGAATATTTTCTTCGGAATTACATTATCTCGCCCCATTACGTATAATAATCGAGATACACTTGTATGAGAAGCTAAACCAGACGCAAGTGTCCCCATAAGGGTTCCTACTAAAAAGAAAGCTTGAAATAATTTCCCGCCAACATATAGCGCAATTTCTGGGGATGCTGATTCTTGATTTTTAAATACAGATGTATCTGGAAAAATAGATTGTGTAAAATACGTTGTAGTAATGAATAAAACTCCGCCGATTAAAGCAGTAAGAAAAATAGCTCGAGGAATTGTTTTTTTGGCGTTTGGTGTCTCTTCTGAAAATGTAGTTACTGCATCAAAACCTAAAAATGAGAAACAAAGAATTGTTGCACCTGCAACTAACGGTGATATTTGTATATCTGATTGAAAAAACGGCTGAATGGAAAAAACTTCTCCTGTTCCCTCTCCCGCTAATAAGCCTTTTATAACTAGAAAAACAAATACGGCCATTACTAACACTTGAAATATTACTAAGAACGTATTGAAATTAGCAGTAACATTTACGCTAATCATATTTATTAATGTAACCAGGAGAACAAAGCCAATGACCCATACCCAACTAGGAACACTTGGGAAAAATGCTGACATATAAATTCTCGTTAATAGTGCGTTCACCATTGGTAGAAACAAATAATCCAATAACGCGGACCATCCAACAAGAAACCCAAGCCTTGCACTAATTGTCTTCTGTGTATACGTATAAGCAGATCCTGCGGTAGGAAAAGCCTTTACCATTTTTCCGTAGCTTGCAGCGGTAAACAACATCCCCGCTAATGCAATAAGATAAGCTCCTGGAACATGACCACCCGTTTTTTCAGAAACGATTCCAAWTGTGTCAAACCCAACCATCGGTGTCATATACCCGACCCCTAGCATAACAATTGACCAAAGCCCTAATGAACGTTTTAAACCAACTACTTTCCCCACCTATCATTCCTCCTACTTTCTCTATCTAATTTCCATTTAAAAATCGACAATCAAAAGGAAGCGTTTTCAAATAACCATATATCACACCGAGTATTACCTCCCTTTTTGTTACTTTTTAAATATTCATGCAATTTTTAAGCCAAAATTTCTAGAGTTTAAAAATTCAATATTAAAAAGAACGTATAGGTGGAATTAGACCTCATTTCTTCTCATTTTTTATTCATTTTGACATAAGTTATTCAATCTCTCATACGACTAAATATGAAAAATAAAACTTTAATCCTTGTTTTTTCATTCTCACTTCCTCAAAAATTGGGCTTTTACAAGATTAAAATATTTCCATGAAATAATAACATTATGTAAACTATTCATAGCAAAAAAGCTGTCTTTTCTATAAAGACAGCTTTTTCTATAACACTATATTAAAAATTGAATACGAAGTCATCGTCTGCTAACTTTTCAACATTCGTTGCTTTTACGTAACCATTTCCTTTTACAGAGAAGAAGTCATGGTTTTTCGTATCTGTACGTAAACCATTTAAAACGATTGGGTTAATTTCTTCTTCCTCAAACTTCGGCTCAAGTCCTAAGTTCATAAGTCCTTTATTCGCATTGTAACGAACGAAACGATTTACATCCTCTACAAGACCGATAGAAGTGTAAATTTCTTCTGTATATGCCAATTCAATTTCATACAGTTCCATTAATAACTCTTGCGTTTCCGTTTGTACTTCTTGTTGCTCTTCTGCAGAAAGTTCTGTGAAGATTTGTTGTGCTAAAATACCAACGAATACGCCGTGAATTGACTCGTCACGAATTATTAGGTTAATAATCTCACCACTTGCCGTCAATTTACCTTGACCCGCTAAGTAAAGTGGATAGAAGAATCCACTATAGAATAAGTAACTTTCTAAGAACACACTTGCTACCATTGCCATGTATAACTCTTTTTTCGTTACTTCAGGCTTTAATAAGCGACGATAGTAACTAGTAACAATACCAGCTTTTTTCTCAAGTAATGGATGGTTATCTACCCATTCAAAAATATCATCAATTTCTTCTTCAGTAGCTAACGTTGTGAAAATATGACTGTAACTCTTCGCATGTACTTCTTCCATAGCGCCCATGAAAGCTAATACACTTTTCGCTTGTAAATTTTCAAGATGAACAAGTACAAGTGGCATCCCTTCGCCACCTTGTTTCGTATCTAAAAGTGTTAAACCACCTAATACACGCTTATAAGCAATTTGCTCTTCTTTTGATAATTGTGCCCAAGTATTTTTGTCAGAAGACACTGCGATTTCTTCTTCTGTCCAAAACTGAGCGATGTTTTGCTTCCAAAACATTAAACTAAAATCATCTTCTTTTTTGTTCCAGTTTACCGCACGCATTAAATC
>NZ_JBFTMA010000012.1:0-23577 GCF_056396725.1 Bacillus sp. 05T31 | reverse complement strand
TGTCTCGTCTTCTAGCAAATACAATTACACTAACAATAAAAATTAGGAGTGTGGCACCATGAAAAAAATCGGAACTATGCTACTTTTCTCCTTCCTCATTACTGGCTGCGCGCAATCGCAACCCGATTCAACAGCACCTAAAAAAGAAGTAATAGAAACGTCATCCTCTCAAATTAACGCACCTTCCTTTTTTCACCTTAGTGTCTTAAAAGATGTAAATTGGGAAGAAGCACCATCATTCGTAGAAGGAAAAATACCGTTAAAAGGCATTGAAAGAAAAATTGCAATGGCTGATAGCTCTATTATCGCAAATGAGCAAAATGAAATAATGTGGTTCTTCCTGGATCCTGAAATGCCAACTGGAAAACTATCTATTATCGCGTTAAAACAAGGAACTACAACTCCAACACCAGTACTCTTTCAAAAAGAAACCTCCAAACAAACTTGGACTACTTCAAATACAGTCGATACAACCGTAAAGGAACTCCCTCTCGTAATGTCACTACCTTCATCTGGATTATGGGTATTAAACATATATGTGAATGAAAGATATTATGATCAATTTGTAATTAATGCCGAGTAAATACACTTCTTCATTATTTTGATTTCTTATCTCCAAAAAAGCAGTGCCTTAAAGGCACTGCTTTTGACTATTTATARCTTGGYATTTTCGTAATTTGCGCCACYCCTGAATCAATGGCTGCTTTYGCTACYRCTTYTGCAACACTTGGAACAACTCTTTTATCTAATGGATTTGGAATTACATAATTCGCATTACGYTCTTCGTCCGTAATTATGTTAGCGATCCCATATGCTGCTGCTAATTTCATCTCTTCTGTAATATCGGTCGCGCGTACGTCTAATGCACCACGGAATATACCAGGGAACGCTAATACATTATTTACTTGATTTGAATAATCAGAACGACCAGTTCCAACTACAGCAGCTCCAGCTTCTAATGCATCTTCTGGGAATATTTCTGGAATTGGATTCGCCATTGCAAACACAATCGCTTTCTCATTCATCGTCTGTACAAGTTCTTTCGTTAATACGTTAGGAGCAGATACGCCAATGAAAATATCAGCCTGATGAATCGCTTCTTTTAATGTTCCACGTACATATTCTCGATTTGTCTTCTGTGAAACTTCGATTTGCGCTTCGTTCATCCACGCTTCACCTTCACAAACAATACCTTCTAAACTTACTAATGTAATATGGTTTGCTCCAGCTCTTAATAATAATTTTCCAATTGCAATTCCTGCCGAACCCGCACCGTTAATAACAATTTTCACATCATCCATTTGCTTACTTACAACTTTTAATGCATTAATAACRGCTGCTAAAACRACAATAGCCGTCCCATGYTGATCATCATGAAATACAGGAATATTCGTTTCTTCTTTTAATCGTYTTTCAATTTCAAARCARCGTGGTGCTGCAATATCTTCTAAATTAATTCCTGCAAATGTAGGCTCTAAATTTTTAACAAGGGTAACGATTTCATCCACATCCGTCGTTCCTAAACATAACGGGAAAGCATCTACATTCGCGAACTTCTTAAATAAAATACTTTTCCCTTCCATAACAGGCATAGCCGCTTTCGGCCCAATATTCCCTAAGCCTAGTACTGCAGTTCCATCTGAAACAACTGCCACCATATTACCACGTGCTGTATAGTCATAAGCTGTTTCTTCATCTGCTGCAATTGCTTTACAAGACTCTGCTACCCCCGGTGTATAGGTCAAACTTAAATCGTCCGCTGTATTYACTTCTACYTTACTTGTAATYTCAATTTTCCCTACTAAYTCTTTATGCAATAACAATGATCTTTCATTAATTTGWTTTTCTAACATACTTATAATCTCCCCTTAATTTGACAAGCTAGCTATATGAATATAGCTAGCTTGTTTGATCATGAAAACATTKTTAATAARATTGTCGCTGTTACRACCATTGCWGCCCCRCCTAAACGCGTTGAAATTTGTGCGAACGGCATTAATTCCATACGATTTGAAGCTGATAAAATAGCAACATCTCCAGTTCCACCTAAACCACTATGACATCCAGTTACAATCGCTGATTCAACTGGATACATTTTCATCACTTTCCCTACAAGAAAACCTGACGCTACCATTGTAAGAACAACCGATGCGCACACAACAACATATCCTACCGAAAGAACTGCTGCTACGTCTTTTAACGGAATATATAGCAATCCTAAACCGACCATTAATGGCCATGTTAAATTCTTTGAAATGAATTTATATAAATGGAATGCTCCTTGCTCCATTTTTGCTGGCATTAGATTAAAGTACTTCACAATTGCCGCTGAAAAAATCATAATGATTGCTCCTGGAATACCGATAAACTTAGAAGCGAATCCTCCGAAAATAAAGAATGTACATGCAATCAATAATCCTGCTCCCATTAATGAGAAATCAATTGGTTTTTCTGTATTTTGCTCCTTTAATAAATCTGCTTGATTGTCTGTTTTTACTAATACACCATTACCACTAAGCTCAGGTCTCTTCTCACCTAAACGCTTCATATACCCTGCACTCACGATTGCAAACATATTCCCAATAATAGCTGCCGGAATAAGCTGTGATACAAACGTTGCTGATGATTCATTTAAAATATCACTATAAGCTAGCGACAATGGTAAAATCCCTTCTCCGATACCACCACTCACAATTGGTACGATGATAAAGAAAAATGTCTGCTTCATTTCAAATCCAAATAGTGAACCGACTAATAAGCCCACTGCTACAGAAGCTAACGTTCCTACTACTAAAGGAATAAACATACGAACGAAACCCTGCACTAACACTTTACGGTTCATTCCCAAAATACTTCCAACTACTAAACAAGAAATATATAAATATAAAAAGTTCGATTTTTTCATTAACATAGTCGCAGCTTCCATTGAAGCTGGATTCATCCAGTTAAAAAATACAAGTAACGATGGAATAAATAATGAGAGAATTGCTGGACCACCGATATTTTTTAATATTGGAATTCTCATTCCAATATCACCTAAGAAAATACCCATGATCATAATAACTGCAAAACCACCAATCATATCTGCTGGTAATTTATTATATACAGATGCTCCATAAATAATAGCAGCCAATACTACATATAACGGTAAAGGTATAACACCGATTTTAACGTTCATAATTTTAGAAGCGAAAGATTCACTTTTCAATTCATTGCCTTCAGAAAATGATACCGCTTCCACATTTTTTTGAATTCCCATATGGCACCCCCTTGTTTTCTTAATAACAATATTAAAACGCTTTCAATAGTAAAAATAGTTTTTGTAAGTTTTGTAATTGGTTTTGTAATTAAAAAAAGTATAAGCGACTTATAATAAGCCGCTTATACGTAAAAGTCTATTTTATTCCGGTCAATACACCTTAATTTACTCACCGGTCTTCCCACATTTTGATACACCATTTCATTCTCTAATACTCCGATTTCAGTCAAAAACATTACATACTTTCGAATAGAAACTCTCGAAACCCCTACTAATTGCGCCATTTCATCAGTTGTAAATGCTTGTCCATTAAGTGATTCGATTTTCTTCCAAATTAATTGCAATGTTTGCTTCGTTAATCCCTTTGGAAGTTCTTTATTAACAAAAGATTCTCTTTTTTCTTTTTGCAAAATTAATGAATCTAATTCCGATTGACTAATTTTTTGTTGTTCTTTCATAAAAGTAAGTTTTTCTCGATATACAGTTAATGCCTCTTTAAATCGTTCAAATGTAAATGGTTTAATTAAATAATCTACTACGCCATATTGTAATGCCTTTTTAATACTCACCATATCATGYACAGCTGAAATCATCATAATATCAATTTCTTTTTCTTGATTYCGAATATACATTAACAGCTCAAATCCAGTCTCTTTAGGCATAAAAATATCAAGTAATACTAAATCTACTCGTGATTTCTCTAATACTTCTATCGCCTCTTTTACTGATTTAGCTGCATGAACAAGTTCAAATCCTCCCACTTGCTCTAAATAATGCGTATTTAACATCGCAACCATCGGATCATCTTCTACAATCAAAACTTTGATCATCTTATCTCTCATCCCTACTTTTAGGTATTTCAATCGTTATTATCGTTCCCGCTCCTAACAATGAATGAACATAAATTYYCCCATTTATTCGCTGTATGCTTTCCTTTACAAGATGCAAACCATACCCCCGATTATCACCCTTTGTGGAATAACCTTTTATAAATAATGCATCAATTTCATCTTCTTTTATGCCTTTCCCCGTATCTTGTACTGTAATGATTAATGTATCCCCATATTGTATTCCAACTTCAACCTGYTTCTTCTCACAATTCATCACTGCGTCTAATGCATTATTAATCAAATTTCCGACAATGGTGATCAGTTCATGAATGATACGTTCATCATATATTTCTGGTAAGTAAGAATCTTCTTTTATAATTAAATTTATATTTTTCTCTCTAGCATAACTAAGTTTACCTAGTAAAAATCCAGCAAATACTGGGCTTTGAATTTTTTTCATAATCCCCCCAATTTCATATTGATGCTCTGATACCATACTACTTACATATTTCTGCAATTCTTCATACTGTTTCATATGTGTTAGCCCTAATACGACATGCATTTTATTCATAAATTCATGAGATTGAGCCCGCAATGCTTCTGCATATAGCCTAATACCAGTTAGTTCTTCTGCCAATTTTCTGATTTCTGTTTTATCACGAAATGTTGCAATCGCACCAACTATTTCTCCTTTTACATATAAAGGAACACGATTCGTAACAATCGTAATTCCATAAATATTTTGTTCTTCATTTAATTGTACCTCTCCAGTTTGTAACACTTCTTTTATACGTGAATTCGGCATATACAATTCAACGTCTTTACCAATAAAATCTTCTTCAAGTCCACTTTTCTTAAATAACCGTTTTGCCTCTTTATTGATTAAAGTTACGTTCGCCTCTTTATCTACAGCAATAATACCTTCCTTCACCGAAAGCAACATCGTATTTCTTTCTTCAAGAATTTTYGCTATCCTATGCGGYTCMAGACCAAAYARACTYTTCTTTATATGTCTAGCTAGCAATATYGCTCCTATAATGCCAATTAACAATCCAACTCCGACACCTATATAAATAATATGTCTACTTTCCTTAACTCTCTCTTTTACATTATCAGCTGAAATACCAACAGCAACCGCACCAAGCTGTTCACCTGTGTCAGCAAAAACAGGAACGAATACTCGCATTGAAATACCTAAAGTTCCTTCTGCTAAAGATACGTGTTCCTTTCCCTTCAATACCGTTCCTTCATCCCCTCCAACGAAATGAAGACCTATTTTTTGAGGATTTGGATGAGACTTTCTTATYCCATYCATGTCCATAACKACAATAAATTGAACACCTGTRTTTTTTAATATYCTATTTGTATACGTTTGRATKGCRGAAGTATCTGCTTTCCCAATYAAACCATCGATTACMAYCGAATCATTCGCYACAATATGTGCAATYGTTTTYGCYTTCTCTGCTTGGCTTTCTTCTGTCGTTCGTTCAACATTATGGCTGATTAAAATATCTGTCACAAGTAAAGAAAAAATGACAACAGTACAAACTAACAATGTAATCGTTTTCCATAAATTCCATAGTCTTTTTCTTTTTTTCATCCCGTTAATGACTCCCCTAATTGCTGAATAGAAAAATAAGTAAGGTGATATTATTTTCACCTTACTTATTTGCTGTTATTATACTTTAAATTTACTAGTCATTGCTTGTAGTTCTTCGGCCATCTCAGCTAAGTTTTGCGAAGCCGAACTAATTTCTTCCATCGAATTTAYTTGTTCTTCTGTTGAARCTGCAACACTTTGCATACTAGCTGTATTTTCTTCTGCAGCCGCTGCAATTTCATCAATAGCGTTTGTCACTTCATTTGCATCTCCAGCGATTCTCTTCGTTGTTTCTACCATTTGATTAACTTGAGAAACAATATGAGTAGTAGAACTTAAAATTTCTGTAAAACTTACTTTCGTTTTTGTTACAACATCTAAGCCTTGTTGAACTTCCCCACTCACATTATCCATTGCCTTAACAGTATGTTCAATATCAGCCTTAATTTCTGCAATTAAATTTGCAATCTCTCCAGATGATTCTCCTGATTGCTCTGCTAATTTTCTAACTTCATCAGCTACAATAGCAAATCCTCTTCCCTGCTCACCTGCTCTTGCCGCCTCAATAGCCGCATTTAAAGCTAATAAGTTCGTTTGAGTAGCAATRKTTTGAATTGCTTCAGAAATAGCTCCTACCTGCTTTGATTTCTCATCAAGAAGTTTAATAATAGCATCTGACTCGGATACCGAYYTAGAAATAGACTGCATTTGTTTTGCTGTTTGTTCAACCAATTCTTCCCCTTCTTCAGCTCTTTCTCTCGCATGTAATGAGGAGATAGAAATTGATTCCGCGCTTCCAGTTACATCTTGAATTGCTGTATTTACCTGTTGTAATGTAGCCGCACCTTCTTCAACACCTTGACTTTGTGATTCAGCCCCACCTGATACTTGTTCCATTGCAATTGTAATTTGATCTGTCGCATCATTTGCTTGCTGTACGCTCGCTGTTAACTCTTCAGCCGATGCAGCGACATGTTCTGCTGAAAAACTAATTTGAGTAATCACATCTTGTAAAGAGGCAGACATTTCATTAAATGAATTCCCTAATTTCCCTATATCATCCTTGGAATGGATTGTAATTTTCTCTGTCAAATCTCCCTTACTAATTTTATGTGCCGAGTCAGCTATTTTTCTTAATGGTCTTGTAATAGAMTTTGTAATGAAATAAATTARTACACTACCAAATRCAATAGCGATAGCAATGACAATCAAAGTYTTATAAAACACTGGATTCGCAGCTTGGGTAATTTCTTCGTCGAACATAACTCCAACTACTTTCCATCCTGTTTTCTCATTTGTTTCAAAGGTTAAATTCTTTTTATCASCTTGTTCTGTATAAGACACATTTCCTTGTTTTTCTTCATAAATTGGTTTAATCCACGGATCAGTAACTTTTGCACCTGGTTTTCTAGACGGATGACTAACAATTTGCTTATTTTGATCTAAAATAACTGCATAACCTTTTTCACCAATGTTAATCATTTTGGAAATTTTTAAGATGTTATCTAAATTTAAGTTAATTCCTATAACACCTTTACCATCTTTTACTTCTTTAGCAATTGTCACTACCATATTTTTAGTAGATGCTGATTGATATGGTGCAGTAACAATTACTTTCCCTTTATTTTCATGTGCTTCTTTATACCAAGATCTATCTGTTGGATTATACCCATCAGCCATTTGGATAAATGGTTCTCTTATAAACTTTCCCGCCTGTGTTCCAATATAAATACCTTCTACTTCTGGATGAAGTTTTATATATTGCGCTAACTTCGTTCTTACTATTTCTTCTTGTCCGTTTGGATATGTATCCTCTGTTAAGATGTCTGCAAAGTACGTCGCATCAACAAATTTCTCTTCTATATTTTGAGAAATAACAGTATTTAAAACTGAAATATTCTCCTTTGCTTTATCGGTCATTTGATGTTCAAAATTTGTTTTGGCAGTTTGATATGAAACACCACCGATAATAAGTCCTGGTATAGTTAAAATAATAAAAAATGAAATGATTAATTTTTTCTTGATACTCATACTTTTAACCCAGTTAAATATATTTTGCATAATAAGCCTCCTTTATGTAATAGAACACTTGTGTAATTTTATACAATCAACATATATAAAACAATATATAATGATAACATGTAATCTTTTCGTCAATTATGCATTTTTACATATCCACTTCTCCTAAACATTTTAATCCTAAAAAACAAGAGAACTTTAGCATATATAATAAGCTAAAGTTCTCTTGTTTTTTAACAGCTTCTCTTCAAAAAAATCTGCAAAACTTCTCTTACAATTCCTTAAATCTTTATCCTTCACCTTATAGTTATATAGTTCATGCTCTTCTTCCTAATTTATTTGGAGTTATTTACATAGCTAATTGCCTGACTCCCCATCTGCACCCATGCCTGTTCAAATTTTCCTCTTGGCACTTTTACATCTAAGCTATCATCGAGGGGATCTCGAATATATACAGATTCCTTATCGTACCCAACAAGTACAACACAATGTTCATTATACGTAATAGAAACATCCCCACTATTTGTTTCCCATGTAGTAAATTCAGCTTCATCTAAAGGAGCATATGTTGCATTCGTAATCATGACTACCGGGTGCCCTGCTTTTACACTCATATAAATTTCTTCTATACTCTTCCCTGTTAAGTCCACAGCTTTATTCGGTAAATATTTTTTTGCTAAYTGAAAAAGTGGTCCRTGATATACACCGTATCCGGATTCAGAAAAGGTATAAATATTCCCTACAAATCCTTCATTCGGATTCCCACGTACACCATCTTCCATAAAATTAACTTTTTTTATTTCATTTGCTAATTTCATCTTATCTACAGAAACACCTGCGTATTGTAACATCATCGCTAAACTTGTTACTTCGCAGCCTCTATCTAACTCTGGTAATTGCTGAATTAAAGGCACATTTGATAACATGACTTTTTCATCGTTATTACTAAACTCTATTCGTTTTTGACTTTGTACACTTGAAAATAGTAACCCCTTTACTTTCTCTACATACTTTGTAATTCCATTTGTATATGCACCCCATACCCCTATACATAGTAAGGCCATACATATATACCACTTCCATTTTCGTATCACTCTCACGCCCTTTTTAATTCGTTAAATACGAATAAAACGCATCAGCATCTGTTTGAACCATAGGAACAAACTTAAGCTCTTTTCCCTTTTCAGGCTGTTCAAGATTTATCTTCTCCGCTAAATCTTGAATCTTCAAATTCGTTCTGTCCATACCTAGCTCATCTGCTATTTCTATTACCTTTTGCTCATTTATTTCTCTTAATACTTGATATATATCTTTGCCATATAAATCAATATGATATTTTTTTGCTTCTTCCTGTACTTTTTGTTCGTACACTTCTTGTGCTAACTCTTCCATCTCTTTTCCTTGTTGAGCAATACCTAGCTTTTCTGCTTCTTCTCTAACTTTCGTTCCGTAGATTTCTTCCTCAATCTCTTCTATTTCTTTTCCTTCAGTTGAAACACTAAGCTTTTCTGCTTCATTATTAATTTTAATCTTATTAATTTGATCAATTAAACTTACAATCGACGTATTCTCTATAGATATTCCTAGTTTCAACGCTTCTTTCCTCACTTTTGTTTCATAAATTTCTTCTGAAAGAATTCCAACATCTTTCCCTTCTGCCGAGATACCTAATTGATTAGCTTCTCTTCCTACTTCGGTCTCATGAATTTCTTTTTCTAACGTAATTTGTTCTTTCCCATCCGTTTCAATGCCTAACTTTTCCGCTTTTTCTTCCGTATGCATTGCATGTATTTTCCCATCATTTAATTGTTCTTTACTACGCTGCGTGTAATCTGTCTTTCCTTTTGTCATTCCAGAAGGGGAGGCACCCCCTAATATACTTAAACTCATTACTCCAATARTGAATACCGTCATCATTTTCTTTTTCAAGACTTCTTCCTCCCTCTCACGCTTTCTTTTTCCAGCTTTCCCATAAATTTTTTTATACTATACATAAACTTCATCTCTGTTAGAAATAACCTTATGATTTATCCAGTTCATTCAAAAAAACTTACATCTTTTCTTTCCATCACAAGTTTCCATTATGTAATACATGCTACAAGTTATTCCTTAACTTTCCCTTAAAAAAGACGACCTTGTAAAAACAAGGTCGTCTTCTCACTTATAATCTTTGATTTTTTGGAAAAATCACTTCAAAACAAGTTCCTTCTCCCCATTTGCTCTCTACCGATATTTTTCCATAATGCTTTTCTACAATCCAATTAGCGATTGAAAGACCTAACCCAGCTCCTTCTGACATACTTCTTGCTTTGTCTCCTTGATAAAAACGATTAAATAAATTTGGAATATCTTCTTCTTTAACTCCTATCCCATTATCTTTCACCCGTATACGAATTGAATTACTCGTTTGTGTGCAATCAATTTGAATATGCCCATCTTCATTCGTATACTTCATCGCATTATCTAACAATATGACCATCATTTGATGGATTCTCTCTCTATCACCCATAAACGTTATATCACGTTCTACTTTTAATATCATCGCTTTTTCTTGATAAGAGGCAATTTCTTTATATGGATTTATAATTTCTTCTAACAACTTATCCAGTTCAAATGTTTTCTTATCCATCTCAATTTGATTAGAATCCGAACGTGCTAACAACAATAAATTGCTAACGAGTTTCGATAGCCGCCTACATTCTTTTGAAATTGTAGAGATATCCACGGCTTTTTCTTCTATCGTAGCGGATGGGGACTGGAATAATACATCCGTTTTTGATTGAATAACTGCAAGCGGTGTTCTTAATTCATGTGATGCATCGGAAACGAATTGCTGCTGTTTCTCCCATGAATTTTGAATAGGTATGAGTGCCCTGCCAGCTAGGAAAAAACCGATACCTATTGCACATAGACTGCCTATGCTACAACCTATTATGAGAATTAAAAATAAAGTATTTAACATTTCTTCTTCAGCTGTTGTATCACGTACAATTTGAACTATTTTTCCATCTTCTTGAAACGCAAACGTTCYAAAATATCGTCCTTGCACTTCAATATCTTGCAAATCCCCTACCTTTTTTGGAGAAAACTTTTCCAAATCCCCTTCAAAGTTAGAGCGAAATTTATGGTTATCGCCTTCTATCTCCACTATTTTTCCATTCCAAGTTATTATAGTTATCCGTGGGTCTCGAATTTTGATATTCTCTATACGTTTTCTTGGTGGTGGCATTTTAACATCAAATTTTTCTCTATACTGAGTTATCATTTTTATAGATTGATCCACTTCATTATAAGTACGCTTGTATGTGTACGAATAAATAATACTACCTAATACACCTATTAATAGGATAAATACTAACGAATTCAATATAGTTAGACGAATACGTGTCTTTTGAAACATGCTTCCCTTTCTCATTGTTCTTTTAATATATATCCAATACCACGAACGGTTTGAATATCTTTCTGATAACCGAATGGTTCTAATTTTTTACGTAAATGATGTACATACACTTCTACAATTGCTACTGTCGTATCAGAATCAAATCCCCAAACACGATCAAAAATTTGTTCACGCATTAAAATCTTTCCGCTATTTTGAATGAGATACTCTAGTAGCTCATATTGTTTTAATGTCAGCTTAATACCTTGTCCATCTACTTGAATGTCTTTATCTTTTCCGAACAATTCAATCCCTTTATAGCGAATAGTCTGCTGTGTTGTTAAACTACCACTTCTGCGTAGTAATGCACGAATTCTCGCTTTTAATTCAGGGGCCTGAAACGGTTTAACAATATAATCATCTCCACCAAAGTCCAAYCCTTTCACTCGATCTTCTAAAGAATCCCTCGCTGTCAAAAACAGGACTGGYGTTTCAATCTTTTCATCACGTATTTTTTGAATCACTTCAAATCCGTCCATTTCTGGCATCATCACATCAAGCAAAATKGCATCATAAATGTTTTGCAGCGCCAAAAACAAGCCGTCTTCYCCATTCAWTGCYGTATCCACTTCAAATTCATCRCGTAAAATTTGTACGATAGACTCTAATAACGAGGCATTATCTTCTACTACAAGTAAGCGCATATTCTCACCTTCCACAATCTATTTCAACTCTCTTTATTATTGCATCTCTTCTCTTCATAACGAAATAATGTAATCATATTATGTAATTTCATTTTCAACTATTTCCTTCTAAAGTTTTGCTCGATATAAAATTTTGAACCTTTATTATAAAGGCTCTTTCTTAAATTTTGCTTAATAAAAAATTGAAAGAAATAAGATTCCTCTTATCTCTTTCAATTTTTTACTACATATACCTTTTTACTTGGCAACTCCAAACAATTTAACTGACCACCATACACAGCCCCGCCATCAATTCCAATAATACGATTACTACCAAAATACACTCCGCAATTCTCACTACCATGAAGCGTTTTTGTTTCCGTATGGCCAAATACAACAACCTTTTCGCCGCTATATCCATTATGAAATTCATTACGGATCCACATTAATGTATATGGTTCWGATTCAGAAACTCGRTTCATCGGCTCAACACCAGCATGTACAAAGATATACTCTTCTGTTTCAATGTAATGATCTAATTCTTGAATAAACGTTACATGTTCCTCTAATATATGAGATTGTAAAATCGGTTTTTGGAAGTTTTCCTCATTAACCGCAATGTCTTCTTCTACAAATCCATAGCTATATAACGTTTTATCCCCACCATTCCTTTTTACCCAATGGTTCCATGAACGTTCCTCATCTGTCGTTAACGCCTTAATCATCATATCTTCATGATTGCCCTTTAGAACGAGGGCTCCCGCTTCTTTTAACTCTTTTACCTTTTCAATTACTGCACGCGCATTTGGACCACGATCTACATAATCCCCCAACAAAATTAGTTGATCCTGTTTTGCATCGTAGTGAGCTTCTTCCAATAATTGTTCGAACTTTTCTATTTCTCCATGAATATCACTAATAACAAGTATTCTCTTCATTTCTTCCCCTTCTTTCTAAACCATTCTCTTTCTAATTATAATTCAAAACGACAGAAACTTCTGAATCACATTTATTACAAACTAAAACTATTATCCTTACAACAATGTAAGTCTCTTGTCATCCAATTCGATAGTTGCAATTACTATATTTCTTTATACTAAAAGTAAGAAATGAAACAAAAAACAAGGAGAGATGAGATATGAAAAAAGTGATGGAAGTTGTAGTAGCGGTGGCAGAGGTTTTCGTAAATGGGAAACAAGTTGCAATGGAGTTAAACAAATAATGAAAAAGACAAAATTCATTCTAGACCCTTTACTCATATAAAAGAGATAAGACTTCATCATTTCTTTGATCCCTTATCTCCCAATAAAGAAAGCCGCATCCTGAAAAAGGATGCGGCTTTCTCTTATTTTTGACTCGTACGAGCTGAAATACTAATTGCTCTATCTGTTGCTTTTGCAGCTTCATCTAACGCTTCTTTACTATTTTTCCCGTCATACATTGCTTCTAATGCTTTTACGACTGCATCTCTTGATTCTGGGAATACACTAATTAATGCACCTTGAGTTGCTGGAGATTGCTTCGTTGCTTGTAATTGCTCTACCGTTACTTTTAACTGCGGATACTTTTCATACTGCTCTTTTACTAACGGCTCATTATATGCATCTGGATTAATTGAGAAATATCCTGTTGCAGTATGCCATTTTGCTTGTACATCTGGCTTCGTTAAATATTTCATAAAGTCCCAAGCACCTTGCTGCGTTTCTTCTGAAACCATATTCGTCATCCATAATGATGCACCGCCAATAACAACACCATTTTGTTTCGAATCTTCTGGATACGGAATATACGAAACGCCTACATTAAACTTAGATGCATCAATTAAATCACGAACACCAGCTGAAGAATCTAAATACATAGCAACTTGTCCAGACTGGAACGCAGCACGAATATCATCCCAACTTGCTCCATACTTTCCAAGTGCACCAGCTTTATTTAATTCATCTAACATCCCAAATACTTTTTGACCTTCTTTTCCGTTAAATACCGCTTTCTTTGCAGCATCTTTACGGCCGTTTTCGTTGTCTACATATAAAGCACCTTGTGTCGCTAACAACTCTTCAAAGAACCAACCATAATTCAGCATTGAAAATCCATACTGCTTTACATTTCCGCCTTCTTTAATCGTTAACTTTTTCGCCGCTTCTTTTAACTCATCATATGTTTGCGGAGCTTTCTCTGGATCTAATCCAGCCTTCGCGAAAGCATCCTTATTATAAATTAATACTGGTGTAGATGAATTAAACGGCATAGAATACATTTTTTCATCAACTGAATAATAGTTCGTAATTGCTTTTTCTAATTTTGATGTATCGTACTTATCTTTTTTAATCCAGCTATCGATAGGCGTAATCTTTTTGCTATCAATCATATACTTCGTTGTAATTTCACTCGATTGAACAAGAGCTGGCGCTTCTTTCGTTGCAGACATCGTTTTAAATTTCGTTAAAGACTCTTCGTATGTTCCTTGGAACTCTGCCTTTATCTCGTATTTATTCTGCGACTTATTATAGTCTGCAACAAGCCCATCTAGTACACCTTGTGTTTTTCCACCCATTGCATGCCAGAAACGGATTACAGTTTTATCACCATTCTTTTCAACAGGAGCTACTTTTGCCTGTGCTTCAGGTTTYCCCTCTGTTTTACTATTTGAACAAGCTGCGCCGGTTAATGCCATTGTGGCTGCCATTAAAAGAGCAGCACTTTTTTTCAATAAACTCATCTCAATCCCACCTTTTCCTATGTATGCTTATTTAATTGCACCTTTTGTTAATCCTTTTTGTAATTGCTTTTGCCCTAAAAATAGTAAAATCAACGTTGGAATGACGATAACCGTAACACCGGCCATTACACTGCCCCAATCAGTTGCAACTTCTTGAGATTGAAGCTGCTTTACACCAATTTGAACCGTTCTTACTTTTTCATCAGTGGTTACTAAGAGCGGCCACAAATACATATTCCACGTTGTTAAAAAGCTATATACTCCAAGCGTAATAAAACTCGTTTTACAATACGGAATTACAACACTGAATAAAAACCTTACATTTCCAATCCCTTCAATAAAAGCAGCTTCTTTCAGTTCATTCGGAAGTGTCATAAAATGTTGACGTAGTAAGAAAATACCAAAAGCTGTTGCAAAGAATGGCACTGTCATCCCAGCAAAACTATTAATCCATCCGAAGTTTTGAATCGTTAAAAAGTTCGGTACCATCGTTGCTTCCCACGGAATAAGCATTGTTGAAATAAACAAGAAGAAAATTAAGTTTCTACCTTTAAACTGAAGAAAAACAAAAGCATAAGCTGCTAAACTGGATACGATAAGTTGTCCAAGCATAACAACTGTCGATACAATTAAACTGTTATATAAGTATGTAAAAAGAGGTACTTTTTGAAAAATATTAATGAAATTATCAAAAGTAAATTGAGTTGGAAATAACCTTCTCATTTGAATATCGTCTGGTGTCATAAAGCTTATTAAAAACGCATACAGTACAGGAAAAAACACCATTACTGCACTAATAATGAGCAGCATGTATAATAGGAAATTTTGTTTCCACTGTTTAACGATCATTTATAATGCACCTTTCTCTCAGCAAACTTGAATTGAATCAATGTAGCAATAAAAATGAAAATAAATAATACCATTGCTTGTGCACTTGCTGTTCCAAATTGATGATTCACAAATGCYTCTTTATAAATYGARTACACAATTAAATTCGTTGCATCATTYGGTCCACCGTGCGTTAAAATATCAATTTGTCCAAAGCTTTGGAACGCACTAATTAACGTTACTGTCACGATAAARAATAAAGTTGGTGAYAGCATCGGTAATGTRACGCGGCGAAGCTTATAYAAATAACTRGCACCATCTATAGATGCACTCTCATATAAAGACGTATCAATATTTTGTAAACCACCTAATATAACTAAAAATGCAAATCCTGTATTCACCCAAACCGTTGTAACCGATACAGAAAACAGTGCCCATTCTGGACTCGTTAACCATGCGATTGCAGGAAGATTCATAGAGGCTAATATATTATTAAATAACCCTACACTTGGATGAAATAAAAATAGCCAAATCACTGCACTAGCAGCTACTGATATTCCCATCGTTGAAGAAAACAGTACTCGGAATAACCCGATCCCTCTTACTTTTTCATTTGCAATTAATGCAAGAAATAAGGCGAATACAATGCTAGTAGGCACTGTATATAAAACAAATAATAAAGTTGACTTTATACTTTTGTAGAAAGCAGGATCCGAAAATAAATATTGATAATTTTCTAAGCCAACGAAAAGATTAGCTTCTCCGTGTATATCTGTTAAATAAAAGCTATAGTAGATCGTCCTAAACAATGGATAGAAAAGAAAAATTGAAAATAACAAAATAGATGGCGCCAAAAACAATAATCCTATTCTTAAATCTTTCGTTCTGCCCCATAAACTCTTCTTTTTTGACACTGTTGTTTGAACTGGTAACTTACCTACTTCAATCATTATTTCGCCACCACTTTTAATCGTTCATTCGTATTTTGGTGAAAGAAGCATAGTTTTTCTTGCGAGAATAATAATTTTACTTTGTCACCTTTGTTCAGGAGTAACTGTCCGATGACTTTCGCACTCCAAGTTGTTCCATTTACCGCAAAGTTTAATATAGATTCATTCCCTAATACTTCTACAGATTGCAGCGTCACTTCTTGTCCTTCCTCAGACAGTGCAATATGCTCAGGACGCATACCTATTCGAATAGTTCTTTCTGGTAATTGCTTTAGCTGTCCAATAGATAATTGGATTTGCAATTGCCCTATATGTAATATGCCTTTTTCTTTATCCACTTCCCCATCATTTATATTCATAGAAGGAGAACCTATAAAACTTGCAACAAATTCGTTTGCTGGTTCGTTGTATATATCAAGAGGTGTTCCAACTTGTTGTATACTTCCTTTATTTAAAACCATAATACGATCTCCCATAGTCATCGCTTCTATTTGATCGTGAGTAACGTAAATCATCGTAATTCCTAATCGTTGCTGAATTTCTCTAATTTCAATCCTCATCTGTGCACGTAATTTCGCATCTAAATTCGAAAGTGGTTCATCCATTAAACAAATCGGTGCTTGACTGACGATGGCCCTAGCAAGTGCAACACGCTGTCTTTGCCCGCCTGATAATTGGCCCGGTTTCATTTTCACATACTCTTTCAGTCCTACCATTTCAATAGCTTCCATTAATCGCTTTTGTCGCTCTTCTTTTTGTACCTTCCTTACCTTAAGTCCAAATAAAATATTTTCTTCTACAGTTAGGTGTGGATATAATGCATAATTTTGAAATACCATTGATAGATTACGGTCTTTCGGCTCTAAATCATTTGCAACATGTTCATTAATAATTAAATCTCCCGAAGAAATTTCTTCTAAACCAGCCAGCATTCGTAATAATGTACTTTTTCCACATCCCGAAGGTCCAACTAAAACAAAAAATTCTCCTCTTTTAATATGAACTGATACGTCTTTAACTGCTGTCTCTTCCGCATTTTTATATACCTTTGAAACATTTTTCAATTCAATCACAAGGTTGCACTCCTTTTTTCTTCTTGTATCCACACTTCATAATGACTCGTTGAAATTGCACTTGCTCCTGCACGAATTGCGATTTCTGCATCCTCTCGCGTTTGAATCAGCCCACCTGCAATAATAGGAAATTTTATTTCCTCCGCTAGCTGTTTAATAATAGAAGGCATAATACCAGGCATAATCTCTACTGCATTCGGTTTAGTCGTTTTACAATTTTCAATTGATTTTGTAAGAGATAAAGTATCAACAATAAAAATGCGTTGAATCGTTTTCAATCCAATTTTATTGGCATTTCGAATTGTCGATCCCTTTGTCGAAATAATACCTTGTGCTCCGATAACATCTTGAATATATAAAAGTGCTTCCTCTGTGTTCGTATTTAAGCCTTGTATAAAATCACAATGAAGAAATACATCGTGTCCATGTTTCTGTAGTTMATATACACGCTCTGGTAACTCCAGCATTGAACCAGTCATAAGAAAAACTGTTTTCGGTAATTTTTTGTATGTTTTATACCCTTTCCAATCCTTTATCATCGCAATATAAGGTTCTTTAAACATTCATTCCACCTAGCTTTTCTATTTTTATCCAAACTAAAAACACCTACTTACATAGAACACCTTTCTCCTTATTTGAACTCTAGGGAATAGAGCACACTTAAGAAAGTGGCACGTTATATGTAAGTGGGTGTTCTCAAATGTTCTCTACCCTAGTTATTTTGTTATCTTTACTATATTACGCATTTATTAAGTCAGTTTTGATAAATTGTTAATTAGGTGTTAATCGAATGTTAATATTCACTATATTAATTTTACAATAATCTAGATATACGAATAAACTCCAACAGCAAACAACTGTGTTTAAAATTTAAGTGATATGCAAATTCATTCCATAATTAATCAATTCTAGCTTTCTCGCCACTGCTTGCGAAGCAAAGTTATCCCAAGAAGTACTATAAAGCGGAATGCGTTTTTCCTCTTGTATTGATAGTGCCCAGGCTGCAACAACATCAGCACCATATCCATTCCCTTGAAACTCCACTAAAGTTTCCACACTTGCCTCAGCAGCTACGGGCGTACTTCTGGCACTGCAACATATAGAAACTACCTTTTCATTTTTTACAATTGCAAAATAAGGTTGCCTCCATTCCATCTGTTCTATTAGATTAGAAAAATTTTCTCGTAAAAGCTCTTTATTCTTCTCTGTTATTTGTATTGTTCTAGTTGGCTTATGTAAATTATTAGGGAACATGAAAGCAGGACCCATCCAAATATTCTCCACCGTTCTCTCTTCATTTAATACTTTAATGATCTTTGCTACCTCTATGTGATTTGAGCGTTCTCGAATTAATTTCTCAATCTTACTTATCATTTCACTATCCAGGTTATAATGATAYCTCGTTATATTCCCTTCACGAGTTCKGCYAAGAAAAAAACGYGGYGCTTTCAGATTTCCATTTTCATTTACACTCTTTATTCTTCTACTTGATTATGAACAAATAAAACYTCTGCCTGAATTGCTATTAACTCAAGTTCTGAAAATCGCATTTATACCCTCCTTAATTACTATTTGTRGCCTTCTCGATATAGCATCCATCCATTTTTTCAAAACAAAAATCCCATTTAAATACACATTACTGAATCCATCATACTAAAATGACTTCTTCATTCTGTCTATCTAAATGGGATTATTTCGTGCTTTTTATTTCTTCAGCTTGTTATTCCGCCAGTTGTGGTTGCGGCTGTACTACTTCATTCGCTCCAGCTATCCTCAACATATTCGTAATATCTTTAAAACCTCTTTTTTCAGCATATTGCAGCGGCGTAATATTTTCCTTATTGGCCATATTTACATCTGCCCCGTGGTCAATAAGCATTTGAATTACTTTCTTATGACTTTCACTACCATTTCCTAATACAATTGCTTCTAATAAAGCTGTTCCACCACGTTCATTCTTATAATTCACATCAATATCTGTATGCTCTAATAATTCTTTAACAACCTCTACATGGCCACGCTCAGATGCAGAAATAAGTGCTGTTCCACCTGACTTAGTCGTTTCCTTCGTATTAACTCCTGCATTAATTAATACTTTTACAATATCCGTATATCCTTCTCTACTTGCATAAAGAAATGGATTACTTTGTTTTTCGTCTTGAATTTCAATATCAGCACCCGCCGTTTTTCACATGAACCGGTTTTGATTCTGGCTCYTCTTGCTTATCGCAAGCCACTACCGTCATTAAAAGTCCTAATAACATACATAATAAAATTTTTTGTTTTCTCACAACTACAGCTCCTATGAAAGATAATGTTTTCTTAACCATTCCTCCATCACATACAATAACTCTTCTTGAGTACATTTATCCATAAGCCCTTTAGATTCCTTCTTTAATCGGATTATCTTAAACTTATACTATGTTTCTCAACCTATTGGAATGATACGCCTGATGGCCTCATCATTAACATTATGAAGCAATTAGTTTAGCACGTTTTTACCGCATTTGTATACATTTCTAAAAAGTACATAAATGATTGCTTTAGGTTACTATATTCCATTGTAACCGTTCTTCTAAAAATTTTACACCTTTTCTATATTTGCACCTGAGTAATAATAGAAAAAGACAACTATATAGTTGTCTTTTTCTATTATTAATGGTGCCCACCGTGATTCCCTGTTTTCGGTTTCCCCATCATCTCTTTATTCATTTCCCATTTATGCTCTGCTAGCTCTTTATACGAAAGAACTTTCCCCTTATAGTTAGATACAAAACTCTCTGCATCTTTTTTATTTTTAAATGAAATGACATTATAAGCCATCGGTGTCGTTATTGTTTTATCATATACGTAAGTAGCATCTTCCAACGAAACCCAATCTTTCGAATCATAATCTCGAACAAATTTTTCTTTCGTCTTTTCACCTGAATTGATCTCCATCCATTTATACATGCAACCAATATCATCAAACTTTAATGCTTTTCCATTTTCTAAAATAATTTCGGTTGCGAATTGATTATCGATTACCCCAATTTGGCAAATGTCACACTTATCATTTTTCTCATTAATCGCAACAGCTGTTAGTTCTTTTTTCCCACATCCTACTATCGTAAATATGAAACATAAACATATAGCAAGTACGACATATTTTACTTTCATCAATATTCCTCCCTAGAAACCGTATACTCCACGAAAAGAATACCAAAAGGTTGTGTGAGATTTGTGAAAAAACAATGTTCTTTTTGTAATATATGGAACAAAAAAGAGATGTGCAGTTACTTCTACACATCTCTCATCATTCACAACCAGTAATTAATAAATCATCTTCTAACTTAACTAATAATGTATCCGTATCAATTTCCTGTCCAACTTCTACATTTACTAATCTTATATTTCCACTGATCCCTACCCCGATTTTCTCAAGCTCACCATCGTACTTTCGAATCATCATTAATTTTTCCCATTCATATACGTAAGAGGATTCATTAATAAAAATCTCCTCTACTTTTCCTTTACATGAACTATAAATCTCTTCTATTCTTGTTTCCATTCAAAATCTACTCCCTACTTCACGCGCTTCTCGTTTTCACCTTATTCTACCATTCTTGTACGAAGGCATTTATCTTTTTAAAAATTCAAAATTACCTCATGAACAAAATGATCAAAATAAAGATTATGTTTCTAATGATGTTATTTCTTTAATTATTTACCATTCGAATTGAACCTTTTATTATAAATAAAAAACCTTTTATCTGAATTTTCGTTTTATATTGAAAGCGCAATCATTTTTTGAGGGGGAGATTACATGGTAGCATTACTCGGATTCTCAATGGTATTTGTCTTTATGTTTTTGATTATGACTAAACGTATGTCAGCATTAGTAGCATTAATATTAATTCCAATTACTTTCGCATTAATTGGTGGCTTTTATGCCAATATGGGCCCGATGATGTTAGAAGGAATTCAAAAGCTAGCACCTACTGGTATTATGCTTATGTTCGCCATTTTATATTTCGGAATTATGATTGATAGCGGTTTATTTGATCCTGTTATTAGTAAAATTTTAAAATTTGTAAAAGGTGATCCTTTAAAAATTGTTGTTGGTACAGCTATTCTTACTATTATCGTTTCATTAGATGGTGACGGAACAACAACATATATGATTACAGTTTCCGCAATGTATCCACTATATAAACGTCTTGGAATGAATCCACTTATATTAGCTGGGGTTGTTATGTTAGGAGCAGGTGTGACAAATCTTACACCTTGGGGTGGACCAACTGCTCGGGTTATGAGTGCTCTTGGACTTGATGCATCAGAGCTCTTCACACCACTTATACCAGGAATGATTGCTGGTGCAATTTGGGTAGTTTTCGTTGCCTACTATCTTGGGAAAAAAGAAAGAAAACGTTTGGGGATTATGGATGTACAATATTTAAAACAAATGCAAACAATGGATGAGCAAGCTGCGACAGTAGAAGCTGCCGTTCATAAGCGCCCTAAACTTCTATGGATTAACTTTTTATTAACTGTTGCCCTACTCGTCTGTCTCATACTAGAAATTATGCCGTTACCTGTGTTATTTACAGTCGCTTTTGCTATTGCGGTGATGATTAATTATCCAAGCTTGGAACARCAAAAAGAGCGTATTGCGTCTCACGCTGGAAACGTATTAGCGGTTGTTTCTCTCGTCTTTGCTGCTGGAATTTTCACAGGTATTCTATCTGGAACAAAAATGGTAGATGCAATGGCTCAAAGTGTTGTTACTCTTATACCAGATGCACTTGGCCCCCAACTTCCAATTATTACAGCTTTACTAAGTATGCCGTTCACATTTTTCATGTCTAATGATGCCTTTTACTTCGGTGTATTACCTATTTTAACGAAAGCTGCTGCCGCTTACGGAATTAGTGCAGCAGAAATGGGACGTGCTTCGTTACTCGGTCAACCTGTTCACTTACTGAGTCCCCTCGTKGCTTCCACTTATTTATTAGTCGGAATGGCCAAGGTTGATTTTGGTGAACACCAACGATTCACTTTACTTTGGGCTGTTGGAACGACAATGGTTATGTTGATTACTGGAATTGTAATTGGAATTATTCCAATATAAGATGAAACTAGAAAAAACAGTAGAGGAAATGTAATAATCCTCTACTGTTTTTATTGTTGTAAAAATCCCCTATGAAGAAACGCGGAAATACCTTCTTTCTGGCCTTCCCACACTTCCATATATGAGCTCCGCATGCACTTTCTTTCCAGAGATCAAATACTCTAAATAGCGCCTAGCAGTTGATCGGCTTACACCTACCATTGAACTTAGTATCTCTGCAGTAATTCCCTCTTCATTAATAGTTAGCATATGCTTTTTTATTTTTGCTAACGTTAAAGGATCAATTCCTTTTGGCGCATATTCTATTGGATTTGCCTGCACCCCTCTTTGGGACCATAGATGTTCAATCTGTTCTGAAGATAATTGAGCATTTTTCTTTAACTTCGTAATCTTCTTTTGATAATTTTCTAAACTTGTTTTAAACCTATCAAATGTAAGTGGCTTTACAATATAATCTGTTACTCCGCCTCGTAAGGCATGCCGCACTACATCCGTCTCTGATGCGGCTGTAATCATAATAATATCTGTATCATGCAAATTATGCCTAATATATGTGACGAGTTCTGTCCCTTGCATGTCAGGTAAATATACATCTAATAAAACGAGTTGTGGCTTTACAAACTCTAGCCATTCTTTCGCCTGTTCCCCAGTCGTTGCTGTTCCAATTACTTTAAACCCCTCAATTTTTTCAGTAAAACGACGATGAATTTCCGCAATCCGAATATCATCTTCTACAATCAATACTTCAATCCCCTCATTCATTACAATTCGCCTCTCTCTTTCGGTAATGCAATGATAAATAAAGCACCACCTAAATCCCCTTTTTCAATCGCAATACTTCCATTTAAATCTTCCACTAACTCTTTCACTTTCGCTAATCCATATCCACGTTTTTCGCCCGCCTTCGTCGAAAAACCTTTATAGAATATGCTTGTAATTATTTCATCATGAACACCTTGTCCTGAATCTTCCACTTCAATTAATATTTCTTCGCCAATGTCTGTTACAAACATTCTTACTTTCTTATTATGCTCGTGATTTCTTTCAATTGCTTCAAATGCATTCGTAATCAAATTCCCTAAAATAGAAACAACGTAATTACTCTCAATATGCGGACTTAACTC